>PKTO01000117.1 GCA_002869095.1 Clostridiales bacterium | reverse complement strand
TTTATTGATTCCCGACTGCGGCATGATTCTCCGCAAAACGCAACCCCCACAGTGCGTCCGGGAACTCGTCGGAAAATAAGTCGAAATACAGATGTAAGTAGGCCGTTTGCAGTTTTCAGTAAAAGATAACGGCAAAAGATTAAGCAGATATAAGTTATCAGATATCAGATGTCAGATGTCAGGAAAAGACAAAGGCAAAAGACCAAAATGCTTTTGTATTTACTGCCAACTGCCGACTGCTCACTGCCAACTGCTCACTGCTTTTTTCCAGTCTCAACATATCTTATGATCTCTTCCCTGCTCATCCCTTCCAAACCGAGTTTTGCAAGGGTCCTTCCCGTATCTTCAAATTTCCTGTCAAGCAAATATCCGCCAAGCTTTATTATCATGGCCATTCGATCAGTCTTTACGCCTAGCAAGTCTCCCAATTCTTTCATTGGCACAAGACCCATGGGAATGTCTTCAAGAATGTATCTCGTCTCCATTTGCTTTTGTCCCTCAATCTCGGCATATGCCGGATTGCTTCTGCAAATCTCGGTCAAATTCCCGCCTTTTGCTCCATAAAGAACATCATACCACTCGACTATGGATTTCAGTTCCAGCCCCAAAGCTTTTCCCACCGCTTGACGCTCCTTGTCCAGCTCCTCCACAAAGGTTCCTATGCTGGGCGTTATGCCGTCATAATAATATTTCCATGACCTTTGCGATTCTATGTTTGCAGTATTCAGTATTGTCGGTCCCGGATGCATTACGGAATTGAGATTCTCCAGACTGGTTTGAAGTACGTTCCTTCCTGCGTACATCTGCGGGAAAGCATCGTTAATCTTTGCAACGATTTCATCAGTTCTGTTTGCCGGAAAAGCCGCCACCATAAGGCTTTTTTTGATTCCCTTGATTGAAGCCGTTCCTTTTTTGGGACTTCTGCAGGCATAAATAAGAGACATTGCCTCCGATATTGCCACATCTGCAGTGCATCCATTGTCCCTGAAGATTTTGGCAAATTCCAAAGCTCCGCCCGTGGCACCGGGATGAATGAACACAATCTGGCCGTCTTCAAGCACTCCTGAAAGATTGCGGGCGATTGTCGCATGTGCTAGAGCCGGCGCGACTACCGCCACGATGTCGGCGCCTTTTACAGCTTTTGCAATATCTGTGGTGGCAAAAGCCACCTTGCCGAAGCCCTCAACAATGCCTTCGGTCAAAAAAACTCCACCCTGTCGATTTATGATGTCGACAGTTTCTTCCATTATGTCGTACAGCCTTGCTTCATACCCCATGAGTCCAAGGTGTCCCGCAAGAGACTGGCCGCCGTTGCCGCCCCCCACGATAGTCCAAACATTCTTTTTACCTTTCAATCAAATCCCTCCCAAGTATGTAACCTGACCACTTGTCCTACATTTATACTACTACTTTAAGCAAAAAAAAACAAGCTTCTAGAACAAAAGCTTGTCTCTTGTCTTGCTTAATTTATGTTGGCGCTTTCACCCGAATAAATATATATGATTCTTTCGCATATGTTTGTTATGTGGTCGGCTATTCTTTCAAGATATCTGCCGATGAAAAGCAGCTTGGTCCCCTGGTTGATATAGCGACCGTCCTCATGTATCAATATCAGTATTTCGCTGTATATGTCCTTGTAAAGATTGTCGATGATTTCGTCCTCTTCGCCGACCTCATATGCAATGCTTATGTTTCCGTCAACGAAGCTCCTCTTTGCGTTCCTCAGCATTCCGCTTATTATCCTTTGCATTTTAGGAATGTCAACGAGCGGTTTGATAAGCGGTTCGTCTCCAATCTTTATCGTCTCCTTGGCTATGTTGACGGAAAAATCGCCCACCCGCTCAAGATCCGTTATTATTTTAGCTATGGAAAAAATGGTTCTGAGGTCTATCGCCATTGGCTGCTGTAGAGCAATAAGCTCAACTGAAGCCTCCTCAATCCTTTCCATCTGCCTGTCTATCTCGTCGTCCAGCATTATGACTCTTCTCGCCTTTTCAATATCCTGAGAAACAAGCGAATCCACTGCCATCACAAATATTTCCTCTACGTTTTCCATCATGGAAACGACATCGCTTTTCAAGTTGCCGATTGCCTCATCGTATTGTTCTCTTCCCATTCTTCAATCCTCCCTTATCCAAACCTTCCGGTAATGTAGTCCTCTGTGCGCTTGTCCCTGGGATTTGTGAAAATCCTGTTGGTCTCGTCAAACTCCGCCATTTCCCCCATTATGAAGAATGCGGTATTGTCCGATATCCTTGCCGCCTGCTGCATTGAGTGAGTGACAATCACTATTGTGTAAAGCTTTTTCAGCTGTTCCATCAAGGACTCTATCTTCGAAGTCGCAATGGGGTCAAGGGCCGAGGTGGGCTCGTCCATTAGAATTACTTCTGGTTCCACCGCCAAAGCCCTTGCAATGCAAAGCCGCTGTTGCTGACCGCCGGAAAGACCCAGGGCGCTTTTTTTCATTCTGTCCTTGACTTCGTCCCACAGGGCCGCCTGCACAAGACTCTTCTCCACAATTTCATCAAGATTGGATTTCTTTTTCATTCCATGCGCCCTTGGACCGTAGGCCACATTGTCGTATATGCTCATCGGAAACGGATTCGGCTTCTGGAAAACCATTCCCACTCTCTTTCTGAGTTTTATTACGTCTATATTCTTGTATATGTCGTCGCCGTCAAGCTTTACGCTTCCTTTGATAGTTACTCCCTCTATCAGGTCGTTCATTCTGTTCAGCGTCCTTAGGAATGTCGACTTTCCGCATCCAGAAGGCCCTATGAATGCGGTAACCTTGTTTTCTTCAATGTTCATCGAAACATCCTTGATTGCCTGAAAATCCCCATAGTACAAATCCAAATTCTTTATTTCAAATTTTACTCCCAATGTTCCGCCTCCTGTCATCTATTCCTGTTCAATGCGCTGGCCGTCTTATTCGCAATAAAATTGAGAAAAGCCACTATTATTATAAGAACTGCCGCTGTTGCGTAGGCTTTTTCAAATGATATTCCCTCTTTCGCAAGCAGGTACAGATGAACAGACAAAGTCCTGCCCGATTCCATAAACCCTTTCGGTATATAGGGAGCCATTCCAACTGTCATGTATATTGCAGCGGTCTCGCCGATTATCCTGCCGACGCTAAGGATCACGGCCGCCAATATTCCCGGAACCGCAGACGGCAGCACCACATTCATAATTGTGCTGAGCTTTGAAGCTCCGAGTCCCAGACTGCCTTCCCTGTAGCTTTGGGGAACAGCCTTCAAGGCTTCCTCCGTCGTCCTCACTATGGTAGGAAGAACCATTATGCTAAGAGTCAAGGCGCCGGACAAGATTGAAAACTTGAAGTGGAGAACCGTTACAAAGAACAGAAATCCGAATAGGCCGAAAATGATTGAAGGTATGCCTGCAAGCGACTCGGTTGCAAACCGTATGGTCCTGACCAATTTCCCCGGCTTTGCGTATTCTACGAGATATATTGCCGCACATATGCCTATGGGTGTGGCCATTGCAATGGATATGGCTATCACATAAAATGTGGTGACAATCATAGGCAGTATGCCGCCCTCCCCGTCACCCCGGGCCATTTCGGTCAGAAACGCCCAGCTCAGCGAGCCCATTCCCTTCATTAAAACGTAAGTAAGAATCCAAACCAGCATTCCCATCGTCACAAATGCCGAAAGCCAAACGAGTCCCCTCAGAATTCTGTCTTTGATTGAGTTGTCCCTCATATCAATCACCCGCCTTGCTTGTAAGAAGATTCAGCAATATGTTAAGCCCCATTATGAATATAAACAGTATGACTCCCGTCGCAAAGAGCGCATCCTGGTGCATTCCGAAGGCATATCCCATCTCAATTGCTATGTTTGCCGTCATCGTCCTAACCCTGTCGAGTATCGAATCCGGTATGAGTGCTGTATTTCCTCCAACCAGTATTACTGCCATGGTCTCTCCTATCGCTCTTCCTATTCCAAGAACCACAGCAGCCAGTATGCCTGATTTCGCCGCAGGAATAACCACTTTGAAAATTGTTTGCATCTGGCTTGCACCCATTGCCAGTGAACCTTCCCTGTATTCCCTTGGAACCGCCCTGAGGGCGGCTTCTGATATGCTTACTACCGTAGGAAGAATCATCACGGCAAGTATGATAATTATCGCCAAAAGGCTGTTGCCCCCGCCTCCAAACCACTTGTCAATAAGCGGAACTATTACAACCAACCCGAAAAAACCATAAACCACAGAGGGAATCCCGGCTAAAAGATCTACAGCCGGTCTTGTTATGTCTGCAATTTTGGAAGGTGCTATTTCAGAAAGAAAAACTGCTGTCATTATTCCTATAGGAACTCCTACGAGTATTGCCCCGAAAGTTCCTGCAATGGATGCGATTATCATGGGAAGAATGCCGAAAACATCGCCAAGCGGCTGCCACTGCCTCCCAAGAATGAATTTTCCTATTCCGTATTCCAATATGAAAGGTCCCCCGCGCGCAAATACAAACAAGGTTATTACCGCAACGCTTAAAACCGCTATGAAAGCGCAAAACAAAAAAACTGCCTCGACCAGTTTCTCGAATCTGTTTCTGGCTTTGTTCTCCTTCATTTTATACGTTTTTTCTTCTACTGCCTTTCCCGCATACAGTCTTGTGTCATCCATCGATTCACCCCTAACCACTCAATTCGCGGATTGTTCAGTTATCCCTTTCATGGCTTAAGGCTCCGCCTTAACAGCGAAGCCTTTGCCCATGAACTTTACTACAGCTCTCAGTCAATCAAGCGTTTATTTTACCGGTATTGCCTTTTCTGCGACTATTTCCTGTCCCTCTGCGCTGAATACGAAATCAAGGTATGCCTGAGCCACATCCGTCAGCTCGCCTTTGCTGAGCATGAGGAAAGGTCTCGCTACGGTGTAGGACTCGCTTAAGATGTTTTCAACCGTAGGCTCGACTCCATCGATGCTTACAGGCTGAACAGACTCGTCAATGTAGGAGAGCGAGATGTATCCTATTGCATAAGTCTTGGAAGCCACATTGGCTTTTACTGCCCCGTTTCCTTCCGCTATGAGCGCGTCAGCCTTTACAGCCGAAACTGTTTTGCCTTCCGCGTTCTTCTCTTCGAGATCCATTATCTCCTCGAATGCCCCTCTTGTTCCCGAGCCAGCCTCTCTGGATACTACAAGAATCTCTTTGTCGATTCCGCCGAGTTCTTTCCAGTTTGTGATTTCTCCTTTGAATATTGCTGTAACGGTTTCAGTATCCATTTCGGAAACTCCGTTTTCCGGATTTACCACTACGGCAATTCCATCGTAGGCTATAACGTGCTCGTCAAGTCCCCATTCTTTTTCTGCAGTCTTGAGGTTTCTTGAAGCCATTCCGATATCTGCGGCTCCCTCATTGGCAGCCTTTACTCCTGCACTCGATCCAACACCTTGAACATCTATTTTAGTGTCGGGGTTTTGTGCCATGAATGCGTCTGCAAGCTTTTGCGCGTGAGGCTGGACGGATGTTGATCCTACTACTGAAACAGTTCCTGAGAGCCTTGCCTCAGCCTCTGTCTCCGGTGCCGGTGCCGCCTCAGGCTCTTCCTTGGCGCAACCTGCGAAAATCCCCAATGCCAATACCGCTGTAATTCCCAATGCTATCAATTTTCTTTTATTCATTTCAGACTCCCTTCGATTCCATTAATTTTAATATTTTCATTTCCTTCAAAACAAATATACCACCGCAAGGAATGGGTTTTGTTATGTCAATGTTAATCGTCTGTTAATTGCATGTTAAGAAGGCCCGAAGGGTTCAATATTCACATCATAGGGTAGAATCGGAAGCTCTTGCGCGATCAATGGGTATTCTCACTATGAACTCGCTTCCCTTGCCTTCGTCGCTCCTGACCTTTATGTCTCCTCCAAATGCCAATACGATATGTTTTACTATTGCCAAGCCAAGTCCCGTGCCGCCAATATCCCTCGACCTCGCCTTGTCGACCCTGTAGAATCTTTCAAACAGCCTCGAAACGTCCTCTTGTGAAATGCCCATTCCATTGTCTTTCACTTTGATGAATACATCCGAATCCAGTCTGTATGCCGATACGCCTACCGATCCGTTTTCCGGGGTGTATTTCACTGCATTGTCGACCAGATTAAGAAGCATTTGCTTGAACCAATCCCCATTGCCGTACAGATTGGGCAAATCATCGGGAATTTCAGATTCAAGCTCTATGGACTTGCCGTCTGCGGCCTTCTCGACCATTTCAAAGACTTCGATGACTGTTTTCTTCACTTTGATTTCACTTTTGCGGCTCATTCCGATTTGGCTGGTTTCAATATTCGACAGAACCAGCAAATCGTCAAGCAGTCTCGAAAGCCTGCTGCTTTCCATCTCGATTATGTCCAGGAACCTGTCCCGGACCTTATCGTCGTTTACAGCGCCTCCTTTGAGGGTCTCCACGAATCCGGAAATGGACGTGAGCGGGGTTTTGAGCTCATGAGAAACATTGGCAACAAAATCCGTACGCATTTTTTCCAGTTTG
>PKTO01000324.1 GCA_002869095.1 Clostridiales bacterium | reverse complement strand
TAGGAAAAATAGGTGTAATAGGACCTACGCGGATAAATTATCCTAAGATAATTTCCCTCGTGGAATATATGACAGACACATTGACAGATGTTTTTTCAGAGCAGAATCAAATGAATGAAGAGGTGAATGGTGATGGAAAATAAAGAAGCCAATGAAAATTTGGAAGGCTTGGAAAAAGAAGAAGGCATAGAGCTCGAAAAGGAAGAGCCCGAGACGGCTGAGGATTCCGAGAATGAATCCGAAGAACCAAAAGAGGATTCCTATGAGGCTTTGGAAAAGAAATTCAATGAAATGAACGAAAGATTTTTAAGAGTCTCATCGGATTTCAGGAATTTCAAGAAAAGAGTCGAAAAAGAGAAAAAAGACATTTACAGCTATGCCAATGAAAAATTGATTTGCGATCTTCTTCCGGTGATGGACAATTTTGAAAGGGCTGTTTTGTCGGCTGAATCGGAAAACGGGACTTCGGAAAAAATGCTCAAGGGCATTGAGATGGTATACAAGCAGTTGAACGACGTTTTGAATGCGAATGGAATCAAAAAAATCGATGCCGTGGGAAAACCCTTCGATCCGAATTACCACCACGCGGTAATGATGGAGGATTCCGAGGAATTCGAGGCGGAAACAGTTATTGAGGTTTTTCAGACAGGTTACAGCCTGAACGACAAGGTCATCAGGCCGAGCATGGTAAAAGTGGCTAAATAGCCAATCATATATAAATTTTAGCAAATCAAGGAGGAATAAAAATGGGGAAAGTAATAGGAATTGACTTGGGAACAACAAACTCTTGTGTTGCAGTTTTGGAAGGCGGAGAACCTACCATTATACCTAATGCCGAAGGCAACAGGACAACACCGTCCATAGTGGCTTTTGCGAAAAACGGTGAGCGCCTGGTTGGAGAAACGGCAAAAAGACAGGCTATAACCAATCCGGACAGGACAGTGACATCGATAAAGAGGGAAATGGGAACAAACCACAATGTGTCTATTGACGGGAAAGAATACACGCCGCAGGATATATCGGCATACATTCTCATGAAACTAAAAGCGGATGCAGAATCGTATTTGGGAGAAAAAGTGACCGATGCGGTAATAACTGTACCTGCATATTTCACTGACAGCCAGCGACAGGCCACAAAGGATGCCGGAAGAATAGCCGGCCTCAAGGTTGAAAGAATAATAAACGAGCCTACAGCGGCTTCCCTTGCGTATGGTCTCGACAAACCGGACCATGACCAAAAGATATTGGTCTACGACCTTGGCGGAGGAACTTTCGACGTTTCAATACTTGAAATAGGAGAAGGCGTTTTCGAAGTTCTGGCAACCAAGGGAGACAATCATCTCGGAGGGGACGACTTCGACAATGTATTGATGGACTTCATGGCAGAGAGCTTCAAGAAGGAGTATGGAGTAGACCTTAAGAAAGACAGAATGGCTCTGCAGAGGCTTAAGGAAGCTGCGGAGAAAGCCAAGAAAGAATTGTCTACAGTTCAAACGACCAATATCAACCTGCCTTTCATCACAGCGACAGCGGAAGGGCCTCTGCATATGAACATGGATGTGACAAGAGCCAAGTTTGACCAGCTCACTGCGCATCTGGTTCAAAAGACAATCGGGCCGATGCAGGATGCGATAAAGGATTCAGGCATAAAATCAAGTGAAATAGACAAGGTCATTCTCGTAGGCGGATCAACAAGAATTCCTGCTGTGCAGGAAGCCGTAAAGAAAATAACAAACAATACTCCGGACAAGGGCATAAACCCGGATGAGTGTGTTGCAGTCGGAGCGGCCATACAGGCAGGCGTAATAACAGGAGAGGTTGAAGACCTTGTTCTTTTGGATGTGACACCCCTTTCGCTTGGAATAGAGACATTAGGCGGAGTTGCTACGAAGCTGATCGAAAGGAACACGACGATACCGACCAAGAAGAGCCAAATATTCTCAACTGCGGCGGACAGCCAGACTGCCGTCGACATACATGTTCTACAAGGAGAACGTGAAATGGCTTCGGGCAACATAACGCTTGGAAGGTTCCAATTGACAGGTATTCCGCCTGCACCCAGAGGAGTGCCTCAAATAGAAGTCACATTCGATATAGACAGAAACGGAATAGTCCATGTTTCCGCTAAGGATTTGGGAACCGGCAAAGAACAGAAAATAACAATAACTGCTTCAACGAATCTTTCGGAAGATGAAATAAAGGACAAGGTTAAAGAAGCGGAAGCATTCGCTGAGGAAGATAAAAAGAAAAAAGAAGAAATAGAGACTAGAAACAAGGCCGACTCATTGATGTATGAATCGGAAAAAGCCTTGAAGGAAGTCGGGGACAAAGTGTCTCCGGAAGAAAAGAAAACAGTTGAAGAAAAACTTGAGGCACTCAAGAAAGCACTTGAGGGCGATGACATTGAAGCAATAAAGACAGCGACCGAGGAAATGACAAATGCTTTCCACGCGCTGTCGCAAAAGATGTATGAGGCGGCTGCGGCGGAGCAGCAGGCGCAAGCGCAAACAGGCGAATCTGAAAACTCTAAATCCGATGACGACGTAGTGGACGCAGACTATGAGGTCGTAGACGAAGACGAGTAGAAGTTGAAACGCATGCATATAGGCACCCTGTGGGGTGTCTTTGTGCGTGAAAGGACATGTCGTTGAACCAAAGCCTGGAATGCATTATAATGAAAAGGCGGAGCATCAAAGAAAAAACGGGAAGGTGGCGTAGTTTTGAGCAAACGAGATTATTATGAAATATTGGATATAGACAAAAGCGCCGACGAGAAAGATATCAAGAAGGCATATAGAAAAATGGCGATGAAGTATCATCCGGACAGGAACCAAGGGGATTCGGAAGCCGAGGAGAAATTCAAGGAAATAAATGAGGCGTATGAAATTCTCAGCGATTCACAAAAGAGAAGCCGTTACGACCAATTCGGGCACGAAGGCGTAAATGGAAACGCACAAGGCTTTGGAGGCTTTTCCGGTGCCGGCGGAGCCGGATTTGACGATATTTTCGGAGACATATTCGACATGTTCGGAGGCGGAGGCACAAGAAGAAGGAGCCGGGCGGCCAAGGGCCGGGATATTCAGGTTGAAACCGTAGTCGAATTCAAGGAAGCGGCATTTGGAATTGAAAAGGAAATTGAAATAATCAGAAACGAAACATGCAAAACGTGCGATGGGACGGGTGCAAAACCGGGAACAAAGGTAAATACCTGCAGCAATTGCGGAGGAACTGGCGAAGTCAGATACACACAAAGAACTCCATTCGGTCAGTTTGTAAACGCAAAGACCTGTCCAACATGCGGCGGCGAAGGGAAAACATTTGAAGAAGCTTGCCATGATTGCGGCGGAAGCGGTTTGAAGCGAGAAAAAAGGAATATAAAAATAAAAATACCTGCAGGAGTCGACAATGGATCGGTAATGACATTGAGAGGCGAAGGGGAGCCGGGAATAAAAGGAGGCCCCAACGGCGACGTATATGTAGTTATCCGGGTCAGGGAACATGAAACGTTCAAGAGAGATGGTTTTGACATACTCAGCGAAGCCCATATAAATATTGCGCAAGCGGCTCTTGGAGATGAGATAATCGTTCAGACGCTGGACGGAAAAGTGAAATACGAGGTTGCCGAGGGTACACAGTCGGGTACCGTGTTCAGGCTGAAAAGCAAAGGGGTGCCGGTGTTGAACGGTTACGGAAGAGGCGACCATTATGTAAAGGTGGTTGTTGAAACACCCAGGGATTTGGACGAGCGTCAGCAGGAGTTGCTCAGGGAGTTTTCAAAAACCTTGGGGACGGATCTGTCAGAAAAAAGGAAAGGCATATTTTCCAAGGTGAAGGATGCATTCAACTGATTATATTCAATAAGAAGACTCAAGATGCTGAAGCTACAGCATCTTGGTTTTTATGAAAGGGGATTCCCATGGATTGGAATGAAATTGTGCTGAAGGTCGATAATGTAATCGCGGAGGCTGCAATAGGCATCTTGTCGGAAAACGGAATCGAAGGGCTTGTAATCGAAGATGAATCCATTCTCGACGATTTGAGCAGAGACAGGAACCGCTGGGATTATGCAGACGAGTCCCTTATATCGTTTGAAAAAGGGAAAACCGTTTTAAAGGGATATGCAGGTCAGGACAGGGAATTGGATTTGCTTATGAGTGATTTGAGAGGAAGTCTTGAAACCGCCATAGAAAGAATGGGACAGGGAAAATTCGAATTGAAGGCGGAACCTTTGAAGAACCGAGATTGGAACACTGAATGGAAAAAATATTTCAAACCTATAAAAATAGGCAAGGAGATAATAATAAAACCGTCTTGGGAATCCCTCGACGAAGGGAATCCTATATTTTCCGAAGACAGCATTGTGATAGAATTGGATCCCGGACTCGCTTTTGGTACGGGAACTCACGAGACAACTCGAATGTGCCTCGAATTCATAGAAAAACATATAGAAAAGGGAATGAAGGCATACGACATCGGATGCGGAAGCGGTATATTGGCTTTAGCGGCAGCCAAGTTGGGGGCTTCTGAAGTTTTGGGCATAGATATGGATGGAGATGCCGTCAAGGCGGCAAAAGAAAACGTTAAAAAAAACAATGAGGAAGAAACCTGCATTATCAAGCAGGGTGATTTGCTGAAGGATCTGAACGAGCCTGCAGATTTGGTGATTGCAAATATTATTTTTGATGTGGTCTTGAGTCTTTTGGAGACCGCCGCTCCGTTTGTAAAGAAAAAAGGCTTGTTTATCGTATCGGGCATTTTGGAGGAAAAAACAGAAGAAATGACGAATGCGGTAGACGAATCGGAGAATTTTGATTTAATTGAAAAGAAGACTGAAAACGGATGGACTGCAATGGTTTTGAAAAGGAGAGATTGAAATGCATAGGATATTTTTCCGCAATCCTATACTGGGAGGCCGGGTTGCAGTGGAGGATTCAGCCGAGATAAAGCATTTGTCAAAGGTGCTGAGGGCGGAACCGGGCCATATGTTTGAAGCATGCGATTCTGACGGGAAAGTTTTTGTGGTTGAGATTGTATCGATTGAAGACAATGCCATTTGGGGGAAAGTTGTTTCGCGCATGAAGGAATCCGTTTCCGCAAAAGCGGTTGTAGATTTGTTTCAAGCGTTGCCCAAAAAAAACAACATGGATCTTATTGTGCAGAAGAATACCGAACTTGGAATCAATTCGATAAAGCCCTATGTTTCTTCAAGGACAATAGTTAAAATAGATGAAAAGAATTCTGTCAAGAAAACCGAACGCTGGCGCAGGATTGCAAAAGAGGCGGCCAAGCAGTCCAAAAGGGCCGACATACCACGTATATCGGATACAGTTTCATTCAGGGAAATGCTTTTGCAACTGAAGGAATACGACAAGTCCATATTGCTTTATGAAAATGAAAGAGGCAATGGTTTGGAATTGCTCGAATCAAATAAAGAAGATTTGCAAAGGATAGCTGTGATTGTAGGTCCGGAGGGCGGTTTTTCTCCGGACGAAGTGAAGGAAATACAGGATTGCGGTTCAATCTCAATATCATTGGGACCTCGCATTTTGAGGACTGAAACAGCCGGCTTTGCAGCGCTTAGCATAATACAATTCCTGTTTGGAGACATGAGGGGAGTCGGAAGCGGCCGATGAAAAAAACTTTTTTTATTGAAACCTTGGGATGCAAGGTGAACCAATACGAATCAGAGTCAATCAGGGAAACATTGATTGAACAAGGATATGAAGAAGCCGAATGCGGGAAGGTTCCGGATATTGCCATACTGAACACATGCTGCGTAACCCATCTTGCGGAGCGAAAATCAAGGCAGGCAATAAGAAAATACGCAAGAATGGTTCCCAAACCGGCAATAGCTGTTTTAGGCTGTTATTCGCAAATATCGGCAGACGAAATCGAGAGAATAGAAGGGGTCAATCTCATTATGGGAGCCTGCGGCAAAGGCAGTATCGCGAGCCGCCTGAGGAGAATCGACAATGAAGGAATGGTTGTTTTCAATGAGAAAATCGCAATCGATGACGCCTATGAAGATATTGGGCTGAATGACCACGAAGGAAAAACAAGGGCGTTCATAAAAATACAGGATGGTTGCGACAATTTTTGCTCATATTGCATAATACCTTACACAAGAGGAAGAACCAGAAGCCGACCTTTTGAATCAATAAGGAAAGAAGCTTCTGTTTTAGCTGAAAAAGGATACAGCGAAGTTGTTCTTATAGGCATACAATCGGCTTTTTATGGAAATGATTTGGAAGGTAAAATCGAGCTTGTCGACCTTGTGGAATCACTTTCCAGGATCGAGGGAATAAATCGAATAAGGCTTGGATCTTGCGAGCCGACATATTTTACAGAAGACAGGTTGAGACGTTTGTCTAATATCAAAAAATTCTGTCCTCATTTCCATCTGTCGCTTCAGAGCGGTTCCGACAGCGTTTTGAAAGCGATGAACAGAAAATACACCACGGAGCAATATTCTAAAATAATGGACGACATAAGGAATATATTCGACAATCCGGCAGTCACTACCGATTTGATC
>PKTO01000227.1 GCA_002869095.1 Clostridiales bacterium | reverse complement strand
CGACCTGCTCCGAACCGGCAATAAGCACATACCTCTCGCAAAGGTTTTTCCCGACTCCGACCGCATAATAACAGCCATGGCTCCGAGCAAGACTTTCAACTTGGCGGGGCTTATGCTTTCGAACATAATCATTCCGAGCGAAACGCTTCGAAAGACCTGGCTGGACCGCCACTATCCCTTTGAGAATCCTCTCAGCATTGCGGCGACCCAGGCTGCATACGGGCATGGTTTGGACTGGCTTGTTGAACTGAAAAAGTACCTTGACGGGAATTTCGAATTCACCAAGCGCTATCTGGACCAAAACCTTCCCGAAACGAAGTTCGAGATATCCGAGGCCACATATCTCGCCTGGGTAAACATCGACCCCTATCTTGCGGGCGAGGAGAACCTGTCGCTGTTCTTTGCAAACAATGCGGGAGTCCTTCTGGAGGGAGGAAATATGTTCGTGGGGAATTCCGACGGATACATCAGGCTCAATCTTGCATGTCCCCGCTCCGTTCTGCAAGAGGGTCTGAAGCGGATAAAAGAGGCTGTGTTGAAATAGACAATTCGTGTCCGGAATTTTGATAAATTGACAAAAGAATATTTTAACAACAAAAATAAGCAAAATCAGTTTTGCTTATTTTTGTTTGCTGTAATCACGGGGACGTTTGGACATGGAAGGGTTTTCTAAAGCTCGATTGAGTGTTATGATTGAAAAAAGATTATTTTGGAAAGGAAGATTACTTTGAGATACGAATTGTTGATATTTGACGCGGACGGAACGCTTTTCGATTTCGAGAGGGCGGAGGAGTACGCCTTTTTCAAGACTGCAGGGGATGCCGGTCGCGATTTCACAAAGAAGGAATACGGAATTTACGCAAATGTGAACAAGGCCATATGGCAGGAGATGGAGCTTGGAAAGATAGACCAAAATACGCTAAAAGCTGAGCGCTTCAGGCGCTTTTTCGACAAGCTGGAAATAAAAGAGGATTCCGAACGCTTCTCAAGTGAATATCTATACAATCTTTCGACTGCAGGATTTCTGCTTGAGGGTGCGGAGGAATTGCTTGAAAGCCTGAAGGGGCGTTTCAGGATGGTTCTGCTTACGAACGGCCTCACATCGGTTCAGGACAACAGACTCGGCACATCGCCGATAAGGCCGTATTTCGAGGAGCTTGTGATTTCGGAAAGCGTAGGAATCTCAAAACCCGATCCGGGGATTTTCCAGCATACTTTTGACAAAATAGGATACAGGGACAAGGAAAAGGCCCTCATGATCGGGGACAGCCTCACATCCGACATTCTGGGCGGCCTAAATTACGGGCTTGACACATGCTGGTACAATGCCGGCAAAAGAACAAACGAAAAAAACATCTTTCCCAAGTATGAAGTTCATGATTATGACGAACTTTTGGGTATATTGGAAATAGGCTTAGATTAGGGGGTGTATTTTGTGGTTGCAAAAAAAATGCTCTACAAGGACACGGAAAACAAAATGCTTGGAGGAGTATGCGCGGGACTGGCTGACTATTTCATGATCGACCCAACCATTGTAAGGCTGGTTTGGGCTGTGTTCGCCATGCTCTACGGTATTGGGGTCTTGATTTACATCGCTGCGTGGATTGTTTTTCCTGACAAGAATGAAGTTGTGTAGGCGGTGATTGCTTGTAAAAAACGGGTGCTTAATGCATCCTTTTTTTGCAATAAGAATTATACGAATTATAATTGGGAAACAAGGCAAAAAAATTCGTAACAGCTATTGAATCAAAGGGAGTCCTTTGTTATTATTATGTTGGGTTTCACTTTTATATTCTGATGATACGGTTCAGAAGTCTCTACCGGGCTGCCTTAAATTGCCCGACTAGAAGTGAAAAATGCAGTCATGACTCAGACTGGTTTTTCACTACGCGTGTGAAACCGGTTCTGGGTTTTGTTTTTTAAAGGTGCTACTCATTATTGGATAGCCCGCAGCATTAAAATGGGCTATCCTTCTTTTATTTAATTTAAGTCAAAGAGCTTCTGGATTTTAAGCGGCGAAAATAACCGGAAAACAATGGATAAAGGTGGTTATATGAAAAATATGGTCAGAAGAATTTTTGTTGAAAAGAAAAAAGGCTTTGATGTGGATGCCGTCCATCTTGCTTCAGATTTAAAGAGAAGCCTGGACCTGAAAAACCTGCAGGGCGTAAGGATAATAAACAGATACGACGTTTCAGGAATGGACAAGGACGCCTTCGACCAATCCGCTTATACAATCTTTTCGGAACCCAATGTCGACGATGTTTACTTTGAGAAGCTCCAAACCGGCGGGGATGAAACTTATTTTGCAGTAGAGTATCTGCCCGGGCAATACGACCAGAGGGCCGATTCAGCTGCCCAATGCGTTCAGATTTTGACCAGAAAGGAAAAGCCTGCGGTTTCTGCAGCCAAGATGTATGTGCTTAAGGGGAATCTGGATTCGGTGGAAGTTGAATCCGTCAAGAAATATCTCATAAACCCGGTGGATTCAAGGGAGGCTTCGCTCGAAAAGCCCATTAGCCTTGAAATGGAAACATTCGAGCCTGAAGATGTGGCGGAAGTTAATGGTTTCATAAAATTCGACAATTGCGAGATGAAGGAATTCATGGACAGTGTCGGCTTCGCGATGAGCTACGAGGACCTTCTATACTGCCAGGAATATTTCAGGGACCAGGAAAAAAGGAATCCGACAATAACCGAGCTCAGGGTAATCGACACCTACTGGTCCGATCACTGCAGGCATACCACTTTTGCCACCGAAATCGTTTCGGTGGAAATTGAAGGCGAAAAGTTGGGAAGGCCTGTCGCAGATGCATTCGAGGCATACGAGAAGGCGAGGGAAGAAGTCTACGGGGACAGCAAGAAAGACCGATGCCTCATGGACATAGCCACAATGGGAATGAGGCTTTTGAAAAAGAAGGGACTTCTTGAAGATCTTGAGGAGTCCGAGGAAATAAACGCTTGCTCAATTAAAGCAGAGATAGAGGTGGATGGAAAACCTGAGGAATGGCTCGTCATGTTCAAGAACGAGACCCACAACCATCCCACCGAAATCGAGCCTTTCGGAGGGGCGGCAACATGTTTGGGCGGTGCCATAAGGGACCCGCTCTCGGGCAGAAGCTACGTATATCAGGCCATGAGGGTAACAGGCAGCGGAGACCCCAGGACTCCTCTTTCTGAAACGCTTGCGGGCAAATTGCCGCAAAGGAAGATAACTACCGAGGCGGCGGCCGGATACAGCTCCTACGGCAACCAGATAGGCCTTGCAACCGGTCAGGTTTCGGAGGTCTATAATCCGGGATACGTAGCCAAGCGCATGGAAGTTGGAGCGGTAATTGCGGGAGCCCCCAGCGCGAATGTAGTCAGGGAGACGGCCGACCCGGGCGACCTTATAGTTCTCGTTGGCGGAAAGACCGGCCGCGACGGATGCGGAGGGGCGACGGGCTCATCCAAGGAAC
This sequence comes from Clostridiales bacterium, assembly GCA_002869095.1. Classification (GTDB taxonomy): domain Bacteria; phylum Bacillota; class Clostridia; order Peptostreptococcales; family BM714; genus BM714. The sequence goes on along the minus strand of PKTO01000227.1, from coordinate 7,024 downwards.
ATACGGAGGAATCTCTTCTCACTTGCGGGGCCGAGGTCCAGAAGGGGAACGCCCCGACAGAGAGAAAAATACAAAGGCTTTTCAGGAACGGAGAGCTGGCAAGAATGATAAAGAAATGCAACGACTTTGGGGCCGGAGGCGTTTCGGTTGCAATAGGGGAGCTTGCGCCCAGCCTGGACATTGACCTCGACGCCGTTCCCAAGAAGTACGAAGGGCTTGACGGAACCGAGCTTGCAATTTCCGAGTCTCAGGAGCGGATGGCGGTTGTCATAGAAGCTGAAAACCTTGAAAAGTTCAAGGCGTTTGCGGACGGTGAAAACCTGGAGGCTACATTGGTTGCCCGCGTAACAGACACAGGCAGGCTTGTGATGAAGTGGCGCGGCAAGAACATACTGGACATATCGAGAGCTTTTCTCGACACAAACGGAGTCAAGCAGACTACGGATGTTAGGGTGAAGGCTCCGCAGGATAAAAATTATTTCGGAATCATGCCGGACCACTTGTCGGGGCTTGAAGGAAAAGAGCTCTGGTTTGGAGCGCTTTCAGACCTGAACCAGGCATCCAAGAAGGGCCTTTCAGAGCGGTTCGACGCATCGGTCGGAGCGGCGACTGTGCTGATGCCCTACGGGGGGATTTACGCAATGACTCCGGCCCAGGGAATGGCGGCAAAGCTTCCTGTTCTTGAAGGAAATACCGACGACTGCACATTCATGGCATACGGATTCGACCCAAGGCTCGCATCCTGGAGCCCTTTCCACGGAGCGTTCTACGCAGTGGTCAATTCGCTTGCAAAAATAACGGCTATGGGCGGAGACTCAAGCAAGGCAAGGCTTTCTCTCCAGGAATATTTCGAAAAGCTTGGCACAAATCCCGAGAAGTGGGGCAAACCGTTTTCAGCCCTGCTCGGAGCATTCAAGGTTCAGCAGGAGATGGGAGTTCCGGCAATAGGCGGCAAGGACTCTATGAGCGGAACATTCAACGACCTCAATGTGCCGCCGTCGCTCATATCGTTTGCGGTTTCGGTCGGAAAGGCCCAAAACGCTCTTTCTCCGGAATTTAAAAGCGCTGACAATCCGGTTGTGAGGCTTTTTGTGGAAAAGGATTCTGCAGGTCTTGTCAATCTTGAAAGGCTGAAGCAGATGAACGCCAAGGTGTTTGAACTCATTCGAGACAAAAAGGCGCTTTCCGCATATGCCGTTGACGGAGGGGGGCTTGCCCCTGCCATAGCGAAAATGGCTTTCGGAAACAGGATAGGCTTTGAATTTCAAAGCCCCGAAAACAAGGAAGAGTGGTTCATGCCCGACTTCGGTTCTATAGTTCTTGAAATGGACGCGGAAAATTACGACATAGAAGACTTCGAGGGAACGTCCTGGGAAATGCTTGGAAGGACAGTGGGGGAAAAGCATATAGCCATAGGAAAAATGAAGCTTGCGCTCGAAGAGTTGCAAAAGAATTGGCTCGAGCCCCTGAATGGAATCTTCCCGGTCAAGGAAGACGTTTCAGGAGAGCCTGTTCAGATAGAGTACAAGGACGCGTCACCGAGAAAAGCGCTGTTTAGCGTTCCCAAGCCAAGGATATTGATTCCTGTTTTCCCGGGGACCAACAGCGAGTACGACACTGCCAGGGCTTTCGAAAGAGCGGGAGGAAAAGCGGAGACCCTTGTGTTCCGCAATCTAAGCTCCGGGGCGGTAGAGGAATCCATCGAGGAAATGGTCAAATCCATCAAAGCTTCACAGATAATCGCAGTGCCAGGCGGATTCAGCGCGGGAGACGAACCCGACGGTTCCGGCAAATTCATTGCAACGGTATTCAGAAATCCCGCAATCAAGGAAGCGGTAATGGACCTCATCAACAACCGCGACGGATTGATGCTGGGAATATGCAACGGATTTCAGGCATTCATAAAACTCGGACTTGTTCCTTACGGAGAAATACGGGACATGGATGAAAAAGCGCCGACCCTTACATTCAACAAAATAAACCGCCATGTGGCAATGATGGCCAGAACCAAAATAAGCTCAAATCTTTCGCCATGGTTTTCCAATGTCAATGTAGGAGATGTCCACCTTGTTCCGCTTTCACACGGCGAAGGCCGTTTCGTTGCAAGCGACGAAGAATTCGAGGCACTGGCAAAGGCCGGACAAGTAGCCGCCCAATATGTCGACCTGGACGGAAAGGCGTCATACGACGGTTGCTTCAACCCCAACGGTTCGCTTAATGCCGTAGAGGCCATCACAAGCCCCGATGGACGAATACTCGGCAAGATGGGTCATTCTGAAAGAATGGGGACAAACGTCGCCAAGAACATTCCGGGAAACAAGGACCAGAAGATATTCGAGGCCGGGGTGGGGTACTTCAAGTAGGAAGTGGAAAGAGAAAAGAGAATATATCAGATATCAGGTAGCAGATGACTGTCAAAGACAAGAAAAAGGATTAATAGCTGGCAGCTTGCAGTAAAGAACATAGGAAAGTCGCAAGTGGAAAGTAAAAGAAAAAAAAGACAAAAGACAAAAGCTTAAAGCTGAACAAGCGGGCGGTTTCCTTAAATGGGAGCCGCTCTTTTTATCATAGGCTGCGGTGCCATTGGCGAGATTTTGCGGGGGAGTTTTTCAAGCAGGAAAGAAAATTGCATATTTCAAAACCATTGAATACAAGAGCACTTGTAATACCGGAAAATTTTTCGAATATTCCCAAAACAAACGGAAAAAATTGCCGAAATATTAAAATGCAAAGTACAAATAATTAGGAGCCCTAAATTCTTTAGGTCTCCTTTTGCAATTTAAACCCGCTATTTTCAGGGGTTGCAAGGTTTTGTCGCATTGAACCATTTGGATTGGCATAGTATTTGCTTTAATATCATTTGCAAGATGCGAAATGTATACTGCATGAGAGCAAGGGCATCGCAAAAACTTGGGGGTGGTAAGATGGACAGCAATACTAAAATAACAGTTATCGGAGGTGGAAATGGAGGCTTTGCAACGGCGGCAGATTTAAAGGTTCATGGATTCGATGTTACCCTGTTTGAATTCCCTGAATTCAAACAAAGCATACAAGAAATCATGGAATTGGGCGGAATCAATCTGGAAGTGCTTGAGAGCACCGGATTGAAAGGCGGCTTCGCCAAACTGGACAAGATTACGGTGGATATGGAAGAGGCTTTGGCGGACGCGAATGTGATNAATGTGATATTTGTTATAGTTCCTGCATTCGGCCAGGACAATGTGGCTAGAAGCTGCGCTCCTTACCTTAAAGACAATCAGCTGATTGTTTTGGAACCGGGCAATTTCGGAGGGAGCATATCCTTTCACAATGAGTTGAAGCAAGCTGGATGCAATAAAAAGGTTGTTGTTGCCGAAACGGATTGCATGATATATGCTACAAGGAAAAAGGACGCTACAACTACATGGATCAGAGGGTACAAGCATGGTATGGGTATGGCTGCTTTTCCTTCAAAAAATACCGATATTGCCTTGGAAAAAATCAGAAAAATTTATCCGACAATAACCAAGAGAAACAATGTCCTGGAAACAGGTATGTCAAACCCGAATACTATCGGACACGTGCCAATAATGCTGTTCAATCTGGGAATCATAGACAATGAAATGGATGTGTTGATGTACCATACCGCATTTTCAAAGTCGATAGGGAAGATTGTAGCTAAATTGGACGAGGACAGATTGTCAGTCAATAAATCGAATGTTGTTGATTTGAAGCCGATGCATGAGGTTATCAGACCATGGTATGCTTATCAGGGAGCCAGCGGAGATAATTTGCAGGAAGAAATGTCAAAAAATCCAATATACGCATGGAGCAAGCTCCCCAAAGATATAAACCATCGATACATCACAGAAGATGTACCCTACGGACTGATTCCGATGTGTGAATTTCTTGAAAAATTTGGAGGAGAATGCTCGCATATAAAGTCAGTGCTTGATATTGCCGATGCAGTTTCCGACAAGGATTTGCATAAGGACGCCAGAAGCCTTAGCAGTTTGAAAATTGATTCAATGGACAGTAAACAGCTTAATCACTATTTGACATATGGAGAATAAAAACATCATAAGAGGAGGATCTTTCATGAAATTCAAAAAGAATATTTCTTTGTTTTTGATATGCATGCTTACATTATCACTATTTGCAGGTTGCACTGCCAACAATCAAGAGGCCGCCGAACCAGCAGAGGCGCCTGCTGCCTCGGAAGAGACTAAAATAGACAGTATGGAATATGTTTCCGGCGGAGCCACTGGCTCGTGGATAAAAATCGCCGCAGGCATTGCAGAAAAAGCAAACGGATACTTTGAAGGATTCCCGATTTCGGCAACCCCGGGTGGATCGGTTCAGAATCCGGCTGTTGTAGCTATGGGCGATGCGGAGATAGGCATGTCGTATGCACCATTTTTTGTTATGGCAGAGAACGGCGAGGGGCCCTATGAAAAGCCCTCGACGAATCTAAGAGCAGTGGCGTCACTTACTCCGACTGTGCTTCACTTCTTTGCAAAGAATGAAATAGAGGCGGACTCTGTTTCGGAACTGATTGAAAAGGAGATTCCGGTAACCATAGGAATGCCGCCAAACGGAGCAGGCAGCAACTATATTGCAAGCATCATTTTCTCGGAATTGGGCTATGACAAAATTGAAGGCATAGAAGAATATGGAAGCAAGATATTCTATGGCGACGGGGGAACTCTGACAGATGCATGGAAAGATGGACATGTCGATGTGGACATAATGACTTACAATGTGCCTTCGGCTCCAATCCAGGAGTCATTGACTGCAAGAGACGGCAAATTGCTCAATATCGACGGCGATTTGGCTGAGGTCTTGATAAACGAAAAGGGATTTGAGAAATATGTTATTCCTGCAGGAACTTATCCAGGACAGGATGAGGATGTTGTAACGGTTTCACTTAAAATTGTCGTATTTGTCAGAGAAGATGTTCCGGAAGATGTTGTATACAATCTGACTAAAGCAATATATGAAAACAAATCATATTATGTTGGCGTTCACAGCTCTTTCGAAGATTTCTATCCTGAAAACATGATAAATGGACTGGCCATAGGAATGCATGAAGGGGCAGCAAAATTCTATAAGGAAGTAGGATTGGTTAAATAGCTGCACTAAAGTACTCTATAAGATGCTTGCCTAAAGAGAAGTCAGCAGGCAAGCATCTTCAAATAAGTTTGATATGAGGTGGATTTGTGGAAAATAAAGAAAATGCCAAAAAGGCAAATGGAAAAAGAAGAACACTGTCGGGTATACCAAGAGTGATTGCATTTGTCATAGGTTTTACCCTGTCAATGCTGGTTTTCTATACTGCTTTCAGGGGAGTGTTTCTGCCGATAATTCAAAGGAGCTTAAGCCTATGCATGTTGCTGTCTTTGATATTCTTATGGTATCCCGCAACAGAAAAGTCCCCCATGGACAAGCCGTCTTTGATAGATTCCATATTGGTGGCACTCAGCATGGCGATTTTGTTTTGGACTTTATTCAGCCATGACAGATTTTTGCTGAGGATGCCGTTTGTTTCGGAGATGCATATGCTCGACAGGATTTCAGGCCTGTTGTTGGTTGGAATGGTTCTCGAAGGCGGCAGACGGACATTGGGATGGGTTATTACAATACTTGCAGGTATTTTTATAGTATACGGATTCCTTGGTCCTTATATGCCGGCAATGATGGCTCATTCCGGAATGAGTATAAACAAGTTTGTCGACCAGATGTACCTAACAACAGAAGGCCTGTTCAGCTCCCTTATGGGACTCGCGGCCGCACTACTTTTCATATTCGTGGCATTTGGAACATTTCTGCAGGGCACGAATGCAGACAAGTATTTCATGGATATCGCGTTGAGCATTGCCGGTAAAAAGCCGGGTGGACCCGCGAAAGTGGCAATCCTTAGCAGTGCGGCGATGGGAACGATTTCAGGAAGCACGATAGCCAATGTTGTAACAACAGGAACACTGACAATTCCGTTAATGAAAAAAACAGGGTATACGCCCGAAGAGGCCGGCGCAATAGAAACAACAGCCTCGGCGGCAGGACAAATCATGCCGCCAATAATGGGCACGGGGGCCTTTCTGATGGCAGAGGCTCTTGGAGTAAAGTATATGGATATTGTCAGGGTTTCAATAGTGCCTGCCTTGATATTTTATTTCATCATTTGGACTTTTGTGGATATCAAGGCCAAGAAAAAGAAAATGAAGGGTTTGGAAGAAAATGAAATTCCCACTATGAGAGAGTCGGTCATTGGAGGATTGCCGCTGTTTACGCCTATTATTGTACTGGTTGTTATGCTGGTTATGAACTATACTCCTTTCCTGGCTGGCGCAATCTGCAGCGTTCTTCTTGTTGTAATGGCCATGTTCAAAAAAGAGACAAGAATATCATTGAAAAAGCTTGCACTTACAATTGAACAGTGTTCCATCAACATGACAGCCATTTCGGGAATAATAGCATGTGCTGCAATTATTGTTGGAATTATAAATATGACCGGATTGATGATTAAAACAACTTCGATCATTTTGCACATTTCCGGTGGATACCTTGTAGCCACTATTCTGTTGGAGGCGCTTATAGCTTATGTTCTTGGCATGGGCTTGCCGATAGCGACATCATATATAATTCTGTCCACATTGGGAGCCCCGGCATTGATTGCATTGAATATCGAGCCGATAGCAGCGCACCTTATGATTTTCTGGTTCTCGCAGCTTGCCACTATCACGCCGCCGGTTTGCATGACAGCTTTTGCCGCTGCAGGAATTGCGGAAGCGGATCCAATGAAAACAGGTTTTGCGGCATTGAAAATGGGCTCGGCATTTTACTTCGTTCCAATACTCTTTTTATTCAGCGGCCTTGTGACAGGCGGCATGATTCAAATCCTATTGGTTGGACTGTTAGCTGTTGCCGGAAGCTATTTCCTGGTTGCCTGTATAGAAGGTTTTCAAATTGCCGATCTTGGTATAAAGCAAAGAATTATGGCTGTCATGATATTTTTATTAATGTATGCATCCACATTCAACACTAT
>PKTO01000245.1 GCA_002869095.1 Clostridiales bacterium | reverse complement strand
TCATAGACACTGCCGGAATGGATGACGAAGGCGACTTGGGCAAGCTTAGAGTGGAACGCAGCAAGAAAATGCTGATGCGAACGGATTTCGCATTGTATGTGATGGATGCGGAGGACATCTCATCGGAGGATGAAAAGAGCGCTGAGCTTCTGTTCAAGCGTTTCCACATTCCATTCATGAAAATAATCAACAAGATGGACCTGCTTGACCAAGAAAAGACGGAAAATCTTAAAAAAAGATACCCGGATGCCGTTTTTGTTTCCGAAAAGGATTTTTCAAGCATCTTGCGGCTCAAGGATGAAATAGTAAAAAGGATTTCAAAAAACATGGAAGAACCTCCGCTTGTGGCGGATCTGCTGCCTTACGGGGGAACGGTTGTAATGGTTGTTCCGATTGACTCGGAAGCTCCCAAGGGGAGGATAATATTGCCTCAGGTGCAATGCATAAGGGACTGCCTGGATCATGGCGTGAAAAGCTATGTGGTAAGGGATACGGAACTCGAAAAGGCGCTATCGGACCTTGACTACAAGGTTGATCTCGTAATAACGGACTCCCAGGCTTTCAAGAGCGTGAATGAAATGGTTCCTCCTTCTATAAGGCTGACATCGTTTTCCATGATTTTTGCAAGGAACAAGGGTGATCTGGCGGTTTTCAACGAAGGCCTCAAGGCGATCGAAAATCTGGACGAGAACTCGAAAATACTCATAGCGGAAAGCTGCACACATAATTTTTCGTGCGAGGACATAGGCCGCGTCAAGATTCCCAGGCTTCTGAACGAGCGCCTGGGGAAAAACTTGAACTATGAATTCAAGATGGGACACGATTTTCCTGAAAACCATGAGGAATACGATTTGATAATCCATTGCGGGGCCTGCATGACCAACCGGAAAACCATGCAGAGCCGCATGCGAATATGTAGCGAGTGCGGCATACCCATGACCAATTACGGAGTTCTTCTTGCCTACCTCAATGGAATATCCGAAAGGGCGATGGCCATTTTCAGGGAAGAGGCGGATTTAGGCGAAGAAACGGCATAATTAAGAGAATTGAAAAAATCGGCTTGAAAAATGCAAAAAATGGGTATAAAATAATAGGCAAAGTCAAAGATAGTCAAAGTAAGTTAAGGGAGGTGAGCCGAATGTCGCTTGCGTACAAGGACTACTACAAAATCCTGGGGGTTTCGCGGGATGCGGACGCGGTTGAAATAAAGAAGGCTTTTAGAAATCTGGCGAGGAAATATCATCCCGATGTAAGCAAGGAGACAAACGCCGAGAGCAAATTCAAGGATGTGAACGAGGCGTATGAGACATTGGGCGATGCCGAAAAGCGCAAGAAATACGATGCGCTAGGAAGCGGATGGAGCGACGGACAAAGCTTCAGCCAGCCTCCTCCGGGATGGAGCGGACGAGGCGCGTCTTCGGATTCCCTGAGGGATATTTTTGAAATGTTTTTTGGAGAGGGACGATTCTCCGGCGAAAGGCAGGGATTTGAAGGCAGAGGATTCGACGGCAGGGGATTCGACGGCAGGGGATTCGATATAGAGGGGATGTTCGGCTCGCATGGAGCAAGGCCGGTTTCCGAAGAGAAACCCCGCGAGGAGACGATAGAAATAAAAATACGCGACAGTTATTATGGAAGCGAAAAAATGATCCGCATACCGGACGGCGGCAAAACAAGAAAAATCAAGTTCAAAATACCGAAGGGAATACAGGAAGGGGAACGCATAAGGATAAAAAAAGCTTTCAAGGATCAATCGGGCCGCGGCGTCGACCTCATGCTGAAAATAAAGTTCTCTTCTGACAAGGCATTGAAAGCCAACGGAAAGGACCTGTATGCAAGCCATTTTGTGATGCCTTACGAGGCGTATTTCGGCTCAACCGTAAAGATTCCTTTCCTTGATGAACAGCTTAGATTCGACATCAAGCCGAACACAAAAGGGGAAACGAAAATCCGTTTCAAGGGCAAAGGCCTTGGAAGCGGCTCGGGCAAGGGGGATTTATATGTGACAATAAAGATCGGATTGCCTGAAGTTTTGAGCGAAAAAGAAAAAGAACTTCTTAAAGAATGGAAAGATCATAGAAGATAAAAGAGGTGGTTTAAATGAATTTAAATACGTTTACTCAGAAATCAATAGAAGCTCTGGAGCTTTCGGAGCAATCCAGACAGACATACGGACACCCCGAACTTTATCCGGAGCACCTGGCTATGGCACTCGCAACCCAAAAGGACGGTTTGGCGCCGAGGATACTCCTCAAGATGAACGCAGACCAGACGGCTATAATAAATGAAATCGAAGAATTGCTCGTGCGCAAGCCAAGGGTGCAGAGCGGCGGCGGATTCGAAGCGGGCAGGCTCTACGTCGGAAGAGAATTGGAAAAGGTGCTTTCCGGAGCCCAGGCGGAAGCGGAAAAAATGAAGGACGAGTATGTTTCGGTGGAGCATCTTTTACTGGGCCTTGTAAAAAAAGGTCCTGAAGCGCTTTTGCGTGTCTTCAAAAAGCACGGTGTGGATGAAAGCGGAGTGCTCAATCAGCTTATGCTGATAAGGGGCAACCAGAGAGTCGTTTCGAACCAGCCTGAAGCGTCCTACGAGGCTTTGGAGAAATACGGACGGGATCTTGTCACCGATGCAATGGAGAACAGGCTGGATCCTGTGATTGGAAGGGACGAGGAAATAAGAAACGTAATCAGGATTCTTTCAAGAAAGACCAAGAACAATCCGGTTTTGATAGGCGAGCCCGGAGTTGGGAAAACGGCCATTGCGGAAGGCCTCGCGCACAGGATAGTGAAGAAGGATGTGCCTGCGGGGCTCGAGGACAAAAGGATATTTTCACTCGACATGGGGGCTCTGGTGGCGGGAGCAAAGTTCAGGGGCGAATTCGAAGAGAGGCTTAAAGCCGTATTGAACGAAATAAAGAAAAGCGAAGGTAAAATACTTTTGTTCATAGACGAGCTCCATCTCATAGTCGGGGCAGGCAAGACCGAAGGCGCAATGGATGCGGGAAACATCCTAAAGCCCATGCTTGCCAGGGGGGAGCTTCACTGCATAGGGGCGACCACGCTGGATGAGTACAGGAAGCACATAGAGAAGGATGCGGCCCTTGAAAGGCGTTTTCAGCCTGTTGCGGTGGACGAACCCGATGTGGAGGATACGGTATCCATACTGAGGGGGCTGAAGGAACGCTATGAGCTCTTCCACGGCGTAAGGATAAACGATTCCGCCCTGGTGGCCGCGGCAAAGCTTTCAGACAGGTATATAACGGACAGGTTTCTTCCGGACAAGGCCATAGACCTTGTGGATGAAGCGTGCGCAATGATAAGGACTGAGATTGATTCCATGCCGTCCGAGTTGGATCAGGTGTCGCGCGACATAATGAGGCTGGAAATCGAAGAGGCGGCACTTAAACGCGAAAAAGATTCCGAAAGTGTAAAACGGATGGAGACTATACAAAGTGAATTATCGGAAAATAGAGAGAGCCTTTCTTCAATGAAGGCAAAATGGGAGAACGAGAAAGAGGGAATAAGGCGGCTCGGTTCTTTGAGAGAGGAACTTGAGGCATTGAATCTTGAAATTGAAAAGGCGGAGCGTGTTTACGACCTTGAAAAAGTAGCCAAGCTCAGGTACGGAAAGCTTCCCGAATTGCAGAAGAAAATACAGGAAAGCGAAAAGGGGCTGAGGGACAGGCAGGAGTCGGACGCATATCTTAGAGAATCGGTCACGGAAGATGAAATTTCCCGAATCGTTTCAAGATGGACGGGAATTCCCGTGTCCAGGATAGTCGAGGGCGAAAGAGAAAAGCTGATGAATCTCAGGGGGATCCTTCACGAAAGGGTGATAGGACAGGACGAGGCAGTGGAAAGGGTGGCAGACGCCGTCATAAGGTCCAGGGCCGGCATTAAAGACCCGGGAAGGCCCATAGGGTCCTTCATATTCCTCGGGCCCACCGGTGTCGGAAAAACCGAATTGGCAAAGACGCTTACGGAAACACTTTTTGACACTGAAAAAAACATGATAAGGATTGACATGAGCGAATACATGGAGAGGCACTCGGTTTCAAGGCTGATAGGCGCACCTCCTGGATATGTCGGTTATGAGGAAGGCGGGCAATTGACCGAGGCGGTGAGGAGGAAGCCTTATTCCGTGATTCTTTTTGATGAAATTGAAAAAGCCCACAGCGATGTGTTCAATCTGCTGCTTCAAATACTTGACGACGGCAGAGTGACGGATTCCAAAGGCAAAACCGTGGATTTCAAGAACTCCGTCATAATAATGACATCGAATACAGGCTCACAGGAGCTTCTTGGGGGCATACGCGATGACGGCACAATAGACGAATCGGCAAGAAAAAAAGTGACTTCTCTTTTGCACAGCACATTCAAACCCGAGTTCCTGAACAGGGTTGATGAAATAGTGATGTTCAAGCCTCTCTTCAAGGACGAGCTAAAGGACATTCTTGAACTGATGCTGGGTGATTTGAGGAAACGCCTCGCAGAGAAAAGAATTGGAGTCAAGCTCACCGAGGAGGCGAAAAACCATATAATAAACGAAGGCTACAGCCCTCAATTCGGCGCTAGGCCCATGAGAAGATTTCTGCAAAGGCATTTGGAAACCCTTGTTGCAGGAATGATAATAGACAAGCATCTGGAGAATGGACAGACCGCAGTGATAGACCTTGGACCGGACGGGCTTTTCATGAGAGGCGCAGAAGATTTTGAATGATTTGCAAATGCCGACATGAATTTGCACACATGTGTTATGATGATTAAAAATATGCATATGGTGGTGGAATGATGTCTGCTCAAATAGAAAAAAAGGGGAAAGAAGCCTATCTGCGTTTTTCCAATCTTGAAAAACTCGGCTTTTTAAAACATTGCGTAACGACAAGGGCGGGAGGATTCAGCAAAGCCCCTTTCGATGGAATGAACATGGGTCTGTTTACTGAAGACAGCCGGGAATCAGTCCTGATGAACCATAAAAGAGCGGCGGAACACATGGGTTTTCAATTGAGTGATGCCGTTTTTACAAATCAGGTCCATGGCGACGGAATAGCCTTGATAGACGAAGGTTTTACAGGAGAAGGGTTTTGGCTTGGGGAAAGGGCGCTCGAAAAAGACGCAATAATAACTAGACTGCCCGCAAGGCCCATTGTAGCGTTTTTTGCGGATTGCGCAGGAGTGTTTGTTGCGGATCCTGTCCAAAAGGCAGTCGGCATTGCCCATGCCGGTTGGAAGGGGACGGTTAAGGAGATAGGCCGCAAAACAATCGAGGCCATGGGAGAAGCTTTTGGAAGCAAAGCTTCGGATTGCCACGTTGCTGTAGGCCCTTCCATAGGTCCGTGCTGTTTCGAGGTCCAAGAAGATGTTGCCCGATTGTTTTCACAGCTTTATGGAGAATCGGTTTTGCATAGGGCGGAGAAGCCTGGAAGGTGGAAGGTGGACCTTTGGGAAGCGAACAGAATTCAGCTTGAGCAAGCCGGAGTCAAGGTGGAAAATATCGAAGTGGCGCGGCTTTGCACATTCTGCAGAGACGATTTGTTTTATTCACACAGGAGGGACAAGGGCAAGACCGGGCGAATGGCGGGAATAATGGAAATAATTTAATTGCTTGCATACAAACCCTGTGGGTATTATAATGATAAAGAAATTCAACTGATAACAATTAACAACTACAAAAAAGGAGGTATACCTTTGAAGGTTCATATAGATGAAGCCACGGCAGGTTCGATAAAAGCCTTTCTTGAGGAAAACAAGCCTGAAATTGAAACCTTGAGAATTCATATAGCGGGGATTGGCTGAAGCGGCCCGTCATTCGGGATTGCTCTGGACGAGCAAAAGGAAAACGATTTGGCTGACGATTCATCCGGATTGAAATTCGTTATTGAAGATTACATCATTGACGAATTCGGAGAACTCATGGTGGAAAAATTAGGCAATGGATATGGAGTCCGGCCTGTAAACGCGGCTCCAGGCGGAGGCTGCGACAATTGCAGTTCCTGCGGTTAACAAATAGTTTATTAATGAAGGAGCCCTTAAAGGGCTCCTTGTTTTGTTTGCGTGTAAAGGACAAATGTTCTAATTTGAAAGAATTTTCAGAAAAGACGGTGAAAGCGGATGAATGAAATCAATCAAGCCGCAGATATTGGAAAAACAGGACAATAGTCATTTTTAAATTCGAAATCGAAATTAATGAAATACAAACCGCAAAATAATGTTCACCGTGCAAGTACAAATCTATTGAAAAATCATTCCCATAGGAATATAATTCAAGTGAGGATATAAAAAATGGTGGAGGTGCTTTTGTGAGCAAAATACTTATTACCGGATCTCTTGGCCAGATTGGTTCGGAGTTGGCCGCCGGACTTAGGAAAATACATGGAACGGATAATGTTGTTGTAAGCGATATAGTAAAAAAGGATCTGCCGGTAGCCAACGAGGGTCCGTTTGAAGTTCTTGACGTTTCTGACGGAGCGAGGCTGAAAAGCCTCATTGAAAAACATAAGGTCGACTGGGTTGTCCATCTGGCGGCAATATTGTCGGCGACAGGCGAAAAAAATCCCACCCTTGCCTGGAACGTCAACATGGGAGGGCTTTTCAATGTATTGGAAGTCGCGAGGGATACGGGAGTTTCTGTTTTCACCCCAAGCTCAATT
>PKTO01000062.1 GCA_002869095.1 Clostridiales bacterium | reverse complement strand
CTCTTCGGGCCATGTTGAAAGGTATATGGAATTTGTCGCAAGGGAAACCATCGAGATACTGGAGGCAAACGGTTTCGCCAGCCTGGATGAAATCATCGGTCGGAGCGACTTGCTTAGGAAGAAGGATAATCTCAACCTGAAGGCTGCAAAGCTCCATCTTGATTCTGTGCTCTACAGGCCTGAACTTCCTTCGAGAATATCAAGAAGATTCAAGCCTACGCAAAAGGATTTGGCTGCCTCAAGGATTGATGTTGCAGTTGCGGATGAAATAATGGAGTCCTTGGCCAAAGGCAAACAGCATGAATCGGAGCATAGAATAACTAATCGCGACAGGGGAATAGGCGCTTATTTGAGCGGCTGCATAGCGAGAAAAGGATTTGCCGGAAAGCTTAAAAACGATACGGTTGAACTCAGGCTTTCCGGTTCGGCAGGACAGAGCCTCGGGGCTTTTCTTGCAAAGGGAGTTTCAATAAGGCTCACAGGAGACGCCAACGACTATGTGGGCAAGTCGCTAAGCGGAGGCAAGATTGTAATTGCTCCCGACGCTGAAATGCAGAGCGGAATAAAAGACAACATGATAGCCGGCAATACAGTTCTTTACGGAGCGTCATCAGGCATCTTCTATGGCGCGGGAGTTGTCGGAGACCGTTTCGCAATCAGAAACAGCGGCGCTGTTGCCGTTTGCGAGGGGATTGGAAACAACGGATGCGAATACATGACAGGCGGAACGGTTGTCGTGCTGGGCAAGAGAGGTATGAATTTTGCTTCGGGAATGACAGGAGGAAAAGCCTATGTACTGAATGAAAAAGCGCAGTCCCCAGCCGGAAAAAGCGAAAAAGCCATAGGAAGGGAATTGGACGATGCCGCTTCCGAAGAACTGCTGAAGATATTGAAAGGGTACGAAGAGGAGACAAAAAGCGAAAAAGCCAAGAATATAATCGCATCTTGGCCGGCTTCCGCTAAAAAATTCAGGCTTGTGGAATGATTCAGATTTGCTCCGCAAACTCTATTCTCTCTCCGTTTGGACCCTTGAAAAAAACGATTCTGGAGTTTCCGACGCTTATGGGATCCCCCAAAAGGCCAATGCCTTTTTCCTTGAGAAGGCGTATTTCACAGTCGAGGTTTTCAACATCGAATGCAATGTGGCTTACAGGGCCGTCGGGCAATTCCCGATTTCCTTCTTTATATACGAGCTCTATCGTTGTCCCTCCGGCGTCCATGAACACAAGCCGCATGCCCGGATGGCTCCTGTCCTCAATTGTTTTGCAATGAAGGACTTCTCTGTAAAAAGTCATCGACTCTTCAATGTCGATTGCATTGATCCCTATGTGTCCGAATTTGTGCATTATATGCCTCCTGTATTGTTTTGAGAATAGATTACCACAAAAACGGAAGATTTGACAGACCCCGCACTGAACAAAAATGGTGCGGGGTCTTTATGCATGGCCCCGAAAGGTATATAATAATATAACAACGTCAAAGTTTTAACGGGAAGCGGGGAGATAGGTATATGAAGCCTCAATGGGTAGATTATGTTAAAAGAGTCGAAGCCATTTCAAGAATAGGTTTGACAAATTGCAGAAATCCATATGATATCGAGCGCTACGAGGAACTCCGAAGCCTGAGCATCCGATTCATGGAGGCTTATACAGGCGAGGAACTGGAAAGGATAGAGGAATTGTTTGCATCCGATCCGGGTTATAAAACGCCTAAGGTAGAGGTTCGGGGCGTGGTTTTCAAGGAAGGAAAAATTCTCATGGTGAGGGAATTGGCAGACAACAAGTGGTCGCTTCCCGGAGGCTACTGCGAAGTGGGTTATTCAATATCTGAAAATATTGTTAGGGAAATAGGCGAAGAGTCGGGTTTCATGGTTGAACCGGTAAAACTCATCGCGGTTTTGGACAGAAGAAAACATGCGCATCCGCCGTCCCCATATCATGTATACAAGGTTTTCATTCAGTGCGAAATAACTGGGGGAACGCCCATGAGGGGGCTTGAAACCGATGGAGTAGGGTTTTTCGGAATTGATGAACTGCCCGAGCTTTCAGAAAATAGAATATTGAAGGAACAGATCGAGAAAATTTTTGATTTCTTGGACAACACCGAAAAAGCGCCTTTGTTTGACTAGACATAATCGCAACATTGGTTTATCGTATATAGCAAATGATATATAATGCAGATGTACGGAACAATATGAAACAAGTCAAAAAGGGGGGTTGAAAAGTGCCCGTAAAAATGAAAATCTATTCTGATTACATGTGCCCGTTTTGTTATTTGGCTTATGCATATGTAAAAGAACTCGAGAAGACATGGGATTTGGACGTTGAATGGATAAGTTTCGAATTGCATCCGGAAACTCCTGCCGAGGGGATTCTTCTTAAGGATAGATTCGGGGAAGAGAAGACAAAGTGCATGGTCGAAGGCCTGAGAGAAAAAGGCAATCCATACGGCCTTGAATTCGGGGATTTGTATTTTATGCCCAACAGCCGTTTGGTTCTTGAAGCATCGGAATATGCAAAAGAATCCGGAAAATTTGAAGATTTCCACCAAAAGGTGTTTTATGAGCATTTCACAAACCTTGTGGACATAGGCAAAAAAGACGTGATATTGAAATTGGCCCATGATTGCGGAATTGATGAAAAAGAACTGGAATCGAGGTTTGACGAAAATTTCTACACCGGAAGAATCGAGAGCATACACAAGGCCGCCAAGGACTCGGGAGTCGGAAAAACCCCGTATTTTGTCGTTGAAAACCGGTTTTCAATTGAAAGACCCGGTTCGATAGATGATATAATGGATGTGTTGAGGAGAACTGGAAAGGAGTGTGGGCAGCGTGGATGAAAAAAAGATGAGGCTTCTTTTGGATGACAACACTGTCATGGAATGCGATGTGATAGGCAAATTCGAAGTCGAGGAAAAAGTGTACATCGCTCTTCTTCCAGAGGGCAATGAAGATGTGCTCTTGTACAGATTTTTTGAAAAGGATGGAGAAATCGAGCTGGACAGGATTGAAGAAGACGAAGAATATTACAATGTGGCGGAAGTATACTACGACCTTTTCGGGCCTGTGGAAACTGACGAAGAGGAAGAAATGGAATTGGTAGAAGAAGAATAGAATGACGGTCAGTCAATAGAAAGGATGGTATTGATTTATGGGCAATTGTAGCGGATGCAGTTCTTGCAGCACCTGCGGAGGCGGAACATGCGAACCTGAAATAACAAAAGTGCTTAAGCTAAACATGGTTTTTGACGAAGAAACGGATTCTGAAAAATGCGATGCGATGGACGGGGCGGTCAATGAAGCCCTTGAGAGCATGCGCGATTTTCTCAATGAAAATAGAATCAAGATACAATACAATTCGGTCAAGCTTATCAACAGGGAACAGGCGGATTTGCTCGGATTTGAAAATTTGCCAACGATTCTTATAAACGGCACTGACATACAGCCGGATTATAAGGAAAACACATGCAAATGCCATCCCGACCAGGTCATAAAGGGTTGGATATACATGGGCATGGAAATGGACACACCGCCAAAAGAACTTATCACCGACGCATTGATAGAAGCCATATACGGAAAACCGGAAAAGAAAGAATTGGAAGTATGTGATTGCAGCGGAGAATGCAGCTGATTCAAGGGAGGAATAAATGAAATTCATCATAGAGGACAGACTGTTTGATGTTTTACCTGACTTGTACTTTGGGGTTGTTGTAGCAAAAGGGATAGACAACACTATGCTCGAGGATGGCTTGCTTGCCGATTTTGTTGCCGCCCAGAAGAACGTGGAAGAGCGTTTTGCAGAGGCAGACCTTAAAAATGATCCCAGCATAACGCCTTACAGGGAGGCTTTCCAGACTCTTGGCATAAACCCGAATAAATTCAGGTGCTCCATAGAGGCCTTGATAAAAAGGATAGCAAAAGGCGGAAGAATACCTACCATAAATACAATGGTGGACCTTGTGAACACAATAAGCCTAAACAATGTGCTTCCAATGGGCTGCCATGACATAGACGCATTCGACAGCGACATATGGGTCCGCTATGCCAGGGAAGGCGATGTTTTCGTTCCTTTCGGAAGCGAAGAGGAAGAATCCCCGGATGCGGGAGAAGTCGTTTACGCAAGCGGAAACAGGATAAAAACGCGCAGGTGGATCTGGAGGCAAAGCGAAATCGGTAAAGCGGTAGAGGGCACAAAGAACTTCTTCATGCCGATTGACGGTTTCAAGAGCCAAAACGGCGAGGCAGTTGTCAAGGCCGCCAATGAGCTTGCGAAAACTATTGTCGACACATTCGGAGTCGAGGCAAAAGTCGCTTTTCTTGACAGGGAAAACCCCAGCGTCGAGATATAGAAAGTGGAAAGTGGAAAGTTGAAAGTAGAAAGTTGAAAGAAAAAACAAAGAAAAAGACAAAAGCTAAGAAGCCACGACTCCATATTGGAACCGGGGCTTTTTATCATTGACCGGAAAAACGGTTTTCAGTGGGAAGATATCAGTTTTCAGTAGTCAGTTGCCAGATATCAGTAAATGCAAAGGCATTGAAAACCCAAATGCCACAAAATAATTATTTCTCTTGCTGTTCTTGCTTTTGTCTTTGTTTTTTTCTTCAGTAGTAATTTTTCTATTTAATCCTTTGCCGCTCACTGCCGGCTACCTGCTGCATGCTGAAAAACAGTTTTCAGTTCGCTGTAAAAAATAAACCGATTATAAAAATAATCAAACGGCAGAGAAACTTTTAATTCAAGGCGCTGATATGAGGATATGAGGGAGCGTATTAATAATACGTAACCGAGTATTCTTATATCTTGCAACGAAGAAGTTAGAGTTTCTCTGCCGTTTGCGCTACATGGATTTTTCGGCCAATTTAGCCAATGGACTCCGTTCAACCTGTTTGAGAGTCACATGCCCCGTTATCTGATGCATTTTCATCTTCTCTATCGCATACACCAGTCCGTTTGATCTGGAGTCTACATACACATTGTCTATCTGGTTGTCCGAGGGATCTCCGACGAAGACGAACTTGGAATCGTGGCCCGCCCGGGTGAGCATCAGCTTTGCAAGGTGGGGGGTTGTCTGCTGGGCTTCGTCCACTATAACAAGCGCCTTGGAAAGCGTTCTCCCTCGCATGTAGTTGAAGGTTTTGGTTTCCAGTATGCCTTTCTGCCTGAACATGTCTATGAATTCCTCAACGGTTCCGTCCAAGTCCCTTCCGTCCTTCCTGTGCTTGTACCTCATGTCCATGAGGTTGTCTATGGCATCGTAGAAGGAGCTCATCCAGGGAGTCAGCTTTTCGGCCTCGTCTCCCGGAAGAAAGCCTATGTCGTTGCCCGCGGACACCACAGGCCTCACGAATATGATTTTTCTGTATATGCCTTCCTCTATTACTTTCTGAAGCGCTACGCTTGTAGCAAGTATTGTTTTTCCGCTTCCTGCACCTCCCGCCATCGAAACGAAATGCACCGAAGGATCCATCAGAAGTTCGAAGGCCATTCTTTGCTCTTTGTTTATGGGTTTGAGTCCCCATGCCGAGTCCTTTTCATAACGGAGCGGAACTATTTTTTTTCCGTCGAACTTTGCCAAAACCTCGTGGCTTGAATCGGACAGGTCGTGCATGTGGAAGAAGTGGTTGGGGAAAACATCGCCCTCGATTTCGCTTGGCAGCTCCAAGCCTCCCGAGTAGATTGAGCCTATTTGTTCGCCGCTTATCGAGAGTTCCGAGTATCCCTTGTAAAGAACTGTTTCGGTTATTTTGTCGTGCTTGTAGTCTTCGGTCGCAATTCCAAGCGAGTCGGCTTTTATCTGCATGGAAACATCCTTGGTTATAAGGACTGTCGGAAATTCTGTGTTCTTCATTATGTTCAGGCATATCGCCAGAATCAGATTGTCGTTCTTGCTGTGGCTCATTGCATTCGGAAGAACAGCCATGTCCATGTGGTTCATTTCTATCCTGATCAGTCCGCCTCCGGAAAGCCTGACTCCTTCTTTGAGGCTTCCTTTTTTCATGAGGGTGTTTATTTCTCGTATCGAGCAGCGCGCATGGAATCCCTTTATGCCTTCTCGGCTCTTGAGATTGTCCAGCTCCTCTATGCAGATGATTGGGATTATGATGTTGTTGTCTTCGAAGTTGTTGTAGAAGTAAGGGTCGTGAATCATGACGTTTGTGTCTATTATGTAATTCTTAATCATAATAATTCCCCTCTCTTTGATACTACATATTGTATAATGTTGACCTTATAAATATATTATACCCCAAATGATAAAAAATTATGTTAAAAGAATTTTAAATTGCCTGGGGAAAATTAATTTCAAAAATATCCTCCATGCAAGGCAAGGCCGGTAAAGCGTTTTATGGCGACAAACCCATTGGCATATAAAGGGTTCGGGATTCCGTATATATATTCCGCAATAAAAAAGAAACCGCTGAAGACCTTGAGTCCATCCAGCGGCTTATCTCTTTTGAAGTATTTTAATTTTTTCTCCGGTTGCAAGTTGCCTTCCGCCTGCTGATACTTTTTTTACTTGACTTCGAATGTGCATTCCACAACCGAGGTGATTTCCTTCATTATCGAGCTTGTATCGTTGATTCCATAGTCCGATATTTCGTTCGAGTAAAGGGGCGTGATCTGGAACACGCCTACGCGCGCATCCTTGAGGGTGCCGATTTCACTGCCCGTCACGCCGAGCATTTTTTCCGCCCTGAGCTTGGAGTCTTCTGTAGCCCTT
>PKTO01000365.1 GCA_002869095.1 Clostridiales bacterium | reverse complement strand
GCATGCAAGGGGGTGGCTCTATGATAAGAACGGTGATAGTGGACGATGAAGCATATATACGCGACGAACTGAAATACTTTCTTGATCAATTGGAGGATGTCGAAATAGTCGGAGAAACCGGCGACGGAGACGAGGTCCTGGAAATAATAGAAAGGGAAAAGCCCGACCTGGTTTTCCTCGACATAGAGCTCGGACACGCCAACGGACTGACTATTGCCAGAAGAATAATGCAGATGTGGGAGCCGCCTAAAATAATACTCTCTACGGCATACGACAAATACGCCGTGATGGGCTTTGAGCTGTCGGTTTCAGACTATATACTCAAACCGTTTTCACTCGAAAGGATAAGAAACGCGGTGAGCAAGGCCATGGGATCCATAAAAAATGAATCCGTGAGAAAAGCGGATGAAAATTCCCGCATGGATAAAATAGCCGCAAGCAGAAACGGCCGAATATACCTTGTGGACACAAGCGATATAATTCATATTCAGGCAAAAGGCAACGGAGCGGCCATTGTAACAAGGGAAGGAACATACGAGATATCGTCGAACCTTAAGGAAATAGAGGAGTCTTTTCATGGCGGCAAATTCATAAGGATACACAAGTCGAGCATAGTCAATGTGGATTTTGTCGAGGAAATAATTCCCTGGTTCAACTATACATGCAAGCTCCGCCTGAGAGGATTGGACGAGGAGCTTACCGTTTCGAGAAACTACTTCAAGAGTTTCAAGGAGAATTTCAAGATTTGACCCGAAACTCCATGGAATGTCTTTCAAAGCCCTATTGTGCATGAAACCATAAAAGTGTTTATATGCACCGGGTATTGAGTTTATACTTTTAGACAGACAATAAACAAAATACTAGGAGGGCGAGAGATGAAAAAAGGGATTAGCTTGATAGTTGCAGCACTTATGCTTGGAGGACTCATGCTCGGCGGATGCGCAAAAACAGAAGAGCCGGCGGCAGGGGCTGAAGCGGCACCGGAAAAAGTCGAAAAACAGTTTGTCACAATTGCTACAGGTGGAAGCTCCGGCGCATACTTCGCTTTGGGCGGAATGGTTTCAACTCTTTTGAATGAAAACCTTGATTATGTGAATGCATCCGTTCAATCGACAGGCGCATCGGCCGTAAACGCAACATTGCTTGGTGAGGGCAAAGCCGACTTGGCATTCGCCATGAACGACGTTGTAAATTATGCATACACGGGAACCGAGCTTTTCTCCGAAAAGGGAAGCGTGGAAAACCTGAGGGGAGTCGCATCTCTTTACCCGAATTTCGTTCAGGCCATTACGCTTGAAAGCAAGAACATAAACGATATCAGCGAACTCAAGGGCAAAAGGGTTGGAGTAGGAGCCCCAGGAAGCGGAACGGAAGTAAACGCAAGACAGATACTGAGCGCTTACGGAATAACATATGACGATATCGACGAGGACTATCTCTCATATGCGGAATCGGTAGAGCAGCTCAAGAACGGCGCCATAGACGCGGCGTTCCTGACATCCGGAATTCCGAACGCCGCAATAATGGACCTTGCGACAACAAAGGACGTAAAGATCATTCCCATCAAGCCTGAGAACATAGAAGAGCTTGCAAAGGAATTTCCCTTCTATAGCCCGGAAATGATACCAGCGGGAACATACGACAATGAGGAAGATGTCGAGACAGCGGCAGTAATGACTCTTCTTGTAACAAGGGCCGAGCTTTCTGAAGACACTGTTTACGACATAACAAAGACCATATTCGAAAATCTCGAGGCTCTTGGAAACACGCACGCGTCAGGAAAGAAAATCAGTCTGGAAAAGGTTGAAGTAGGAATGCCGATTCCTCTCCATCCGGGTGCGCAGAAGTACTACGACGAAAACAAATAGAATTGAAAAGAAGAAGGCAAACCGGATGCGTTCCGGTTTGCCTTCTTGATTATTGGAGGTTTGACCATGAATGAAAATGTTGCCGAAACGCCGATAGACCAACACAAGCTGCTTGAAAAATTTGATGTGGAGTCAAGGTTCCGCAGATTCGACAAGGGCTCAATTCCGGGATGGATTGTATTTTTCATGTGCGTAGGGCTTTCGCTTTTCCATCTGTACACTGCCTGGACAGGTCCGCTGACAACACTCATGCACAGGGCGGTGCACACATCGGTGGTGATGTCGCTTGTATTCATTCTTTACCCGGGAAATAAAAAATCCCGAAAGGATTCCCCGTCGATACTGGACTGGATAATGTCCGCATTGTCGATAGCCATAGGCCTCTACATTGTATTCAACTACAAGAGCCTCGTAATGAGGGCTGGAATGCCCAACGACACAGACATAATATTCGCTCTTCTAACAGTGGCTCTAGTAATAGAAGCCGGCAGAAGAATAACAGGAAAAGAAATTGCAATACTCGCACTCATATTTCTTGCTTACGCATACCTTGGACCGAAGCTTCCCGATGTAATAGCCCACAGGGGTTATTCGGTAAGGGACATAGCGGAATACATGTACCTTACAACCGAAGGTGTATTCGGTATAGCTATCGGGGTTTCTTCGACATATATATTCCTTTTCGTGCTCTTCGGCTCATTTCTTTCAAAGTCGGGTATGGGTGCATTCTTCAACGACCTTGCAATGGCCATAGCCGGAGGAGGCAAGGGGGGACCGGCAAAGGTTGCGGTAGTGTCGAGCGGACTATTGGGATCGATAAACGGTTCCGCAGTCGCAAATGTTGTAACCACTGGAGCATTCACAATCCCGCTCATGAAAAAGATCGGATACAAGGCCGAATTCGCGGGTGCTGTCGAGGCTGCCGCATCGTGCGGAGGCCAGATATTGCCCCCGGTAATGGGAGCCACGGCTTTCATAATGGCGGAGTATTTGGGCATGCCCTATATTGAAATAGCGGCTGCCGCAGTAATACCGGCCCTTTTGTATTATCTGGGAGTCATAGTGGTAATCCACCTTAGGGCTTCGAAGAACGGGCTGCAGGGGCTTCCGAAGGACCAGCTGCCGAAGGTGGGTGAAGTGCTCAAAAGCAGAGGCCACCTGCTCTTGCCGCTTGCAGGGCTCCTGTTTCTTCTGATAAAGGGCTTCACTCCCATTTATGCGGCTTTTTACGCAATAATAATGACTATTGCAGTGAGCTCTCTCAGAAAAGAGACGAGAATGAGCATAAAAGACATAATCGACGCTCTGGAAGAGGGCGCAAGAACGGCGCTCGGAGTCGCCATGGCATGCGCAACGGTAGGACTCATAATAGGAGTGGCCACCCTCACGGGATTCGGGCTCAAGCTTGCCGGAGCAATCCTCTTTATCGGAAAAGGAAACCTCTTTGCAACGCTGGTGCTAACAATGATAGCATGCATAGTGCTTGGGATGGGTCTCCCATCAATACCAGCATACATCATAACGGCAACAATGGCGGCTCCCGCATTGGCCAAGATGGGGATTCCGCTCCTGGTTTCACACATGTTCGTGTTCTACTTCGGAATGCTTGCCAACCTTACGCCCCCTGTGGCATTGGCGGCCTTTGCCGGAGCCGGAATTTCAGGCGGCAATGCGACAAAAACAGGCTACCAGGCAGTGAAGATAGCCCTTGCCGGCTTCATAGTACCTTACATTTTCGCATATTCGCCGACTCTGCTGCTTATAGACGCTTCATTTGTGGAAATAGCGATTGCCACTGCGACCGCAATTATAGGGGTTCTTCTACTTGGAGTGTTTTCCGAGGGATATCTCATCAGAACCGCCTGAATCATAGAAAGGGTATTTGCATTCGTTGGAGCAATATGCCTCATGACGCCCGGAATAACATCAGACGCAGCCGGAATGGCGGTATTCTTGCTCATACTCGCCTATCAGAAATTCAGCGGAGGCAAGCTTGAAAAAGCGGCTGACGCAGCATAATAAACCATCAAAACCGGCTTGGCGAAGTATTCAAATAAGCGGCTTCAATCTAAAAAACCCATCCTGCAAGGATGGGTTTTTCGAGTTTTTGCATTAATGACAATCACAAATTGCTCACAATGTATTTCCAAAGGCTAAGCCTTGCAATGCTGAAAGAAACAGCAGTGTCGGGTGGCAGCAATTCGTAGAGGCGGAAGGTTTTTCCGTTTATTGTGAATGCATGCTTGGCAACGGGTGAGACACCGTACACCAGATTTGGCATCTCCTTGTGTATTCCGGAAAAGGAGACATACCCGTCCTTCACTTCCGTTGATGTTCCGGCAGAATCCGGAACTCCGGCTCCAAAAGCCTTGAATCGGGTTTGCTCGAGATAGATTTTCATGTCGTTTCCAATCTCGAATTGCTCTTCCCATGGCTCAAGCTCAACCGAATGAATCCATCTGACGGTGAAAACATCTCCGGGCTCTATCCTTTCCGCATGGACAATCCTGCCGCTTTCAACTTCAGAAACGACAAGAACCGCAGTGCCTTGGGAAAGAATAATCATTGAGGCAAGAGCGATTGTCAATAAAACGAAAGCGGTTTTTTTCATACAGGCGTTTCCTCCGTTGAAAATTGATTGATATTCGATTCAAACCGTCAATAGTATAATATGAAAAGGAAGCATTGTTGTCAATAATGGCCAAAGGGACTCTCAACAGGACTTTCAAATATGATAAAATGGACTTGCGCAAAAATATTTGGATGTAGGCAAATCGAATCGTCGTGCAGGAGGAACTAATGGAAAAGAACATTGAAAAAACAGACATGAATGATGACATCAAGACAAAGGCATCATTCCGCGAATATTTGATGGAAGAATATTTGGGGAATGCAATCAGAGGCTCTCTGATTATTACAATATCCTTGTTGCTTTCCATTTATGCCGGCAGGAACATATATCGATTCCCCTTGATAATAATGTATTTGAAGATTGCAGTAATAATTTTTTTCGGCGTCTTCATAGCATTGGCATTTGTTCAAAAGAAAAAGAAACCAATTCTGTTGGCCAATTTTTTCACTGCGACAATAACGGTTGCGATAGCATTCGCAATGGCTTTTAGCATAATAGTCAGCATCAGCTCGCCTGAGCATACGGCAAGGGCGGCGCAAATAACCATGGCTATTCTCATAGGATGCGTCCTGTTTGCCGGATCAATAAGGGATAGGCTGGGAACTGTTATTTTTTCGAATCTTGCAGTGTTCATCGTCATAATGACGGCTATAAACGGCTTGTCGGTCGTCAAACTGTTTGATTTTTATATGGTCATAATCAGCGCAATCTCTTCCGCTGTTTTTAGCCGCGCATATTCGGATACGCTGCTTAAGGAGTTTTTGTTGAAAAGGGAGCTCGAAGAAAGGCTGAAACAGCTCGAAAGAGAGATAGACGAAAAGGAATCTCTGCAGAACAAGCTCGTTGCGATGGCGTCCTTCGACCCTCTGACCGAGGCCTACACCAGAAGAAAAGGCATCGAAATACTCAAAAGGCAGTTTGTGAAGTGCAAAAAAGAGAACAGCCAGCTCGGGGTTTGCTATATGGACATTGACAACCTCAAGGACGTAAACGACTGCCATGGACATTCCGCAGGGGACAGATACATAATGGATTTCATTTTAACGGTGAAAGAAAGCATAAGGGGAACAGACTACTGCATCAGGATGGGCGGAGATGAATTTCTCTTGGTTTTTCCTTATTCGGAAGGTGAAGCTGTGGAAAGGGTATGCGAAAGAATCATGTTCAACATAAATGAAAAGAACAAGGCTAATGAAAAATCTTTTGCAATGTCTGCGAGCCATGGTGTCGTTTCGCTTGCAGAAGGTAAATATGAAACGGTCGAAGAAATGATTGATGAAGCGGACAAGCTGATGTACAAGGACAAGATGTCGAAGAGGAGCGCTTGAAAATATGTGGAAATGACCAAACAGGCGAACAATTGCAGCTTTCTTTTCAAAGCTTTTGGCTGATGCCTGGCCGAATCAGTCAGGGCTGCCAGCAATGGCTTCTTACGCAACTCGGTTGACCTTGCCTAACAAGGGGTATAGAATACGTGTAAATCAAAACTGGGAGGAATGAAAAAAATGAAAGAGACATTCAATACATCATGGGCTGGAAATATGGCATTTGAAGCTGAAATAACAGGTCACAAGGTTCTGATGGACGCACACAGCGAAGTAGGGGGAGAGGATGGGGGCCCAAGGCCAAAGCCGCTTCTTGTGGCCGCACTCACAGGCTGCACAGGGATGGATGTTGTTTCCATACTCAGAAAAATGCAGGTTGCAGACGACATAGAGTCGTTTGAGATAAAGACCGAAACCGAAATGACCGAAGACCACCCCAAGACCTATACAAAAATGCATTTGATTTATGAATTCAAGAGCAAAGGGCAGCCGCTTCCCTTGGCGAAAATCGAAAAAGCTGTAAAGCTTTCGCAGGAAAGATATTGCGGAGTAAGTGCGCTCTTGGAAAAGGCCCTTGAGCTTTCCTATGAAATCAGGATATTGTAAAAGCATGGGAGCGAAATCTGCCAGCGAGGTGACGGAATGAAAAAATATAGCGCTTTTGACATAATAGGCCCGGACATGATCGGGCCTTCAAGTTCCCACACCGCCGGAGCCAACAGGCTTGGGGCCCTTGCGCGCAAGATTGCGCGGGGAGACATGATAAAAACGACGATTCAACTTCACGGGTCCTTTGCCAAGACTTTCCGCGGGCATGGCACAGACAGGGCAATTGTTGCGGGACTCATGGGCATACCGGCTTCCGACGAGCGGCTTAAGGACGCCTTGAAGCTTGCAGATGCTTCGGGATTTTCATACGATTTTG
>PKTO01000250.1 GCA_002869095.1 Clostridiales bacterium | reverse complement strand
ATCTGCAGGCCTTATGACGGATTGCGTTTCATCGGGCATTGAACTGATTGAACTGGATAAGGTAATCGAGTGGGAGGCACCATTTGGAGGGATTATTGCAGTAGATGGAGAGAGAGAAATAGCATTTAGACAAGGCGACCATATGAAATTTAGAACTTCGAGGAGTGGTCCGAAAAATGTGGATGTGAACAAGGCAATCGAGCATGCACAAAAGGCGGGATTCTTTAGATTGTAGAGCTGGAGAATAAATCGCTGGTGACGGCTGAATCTATTGGAAAAACTGTTGCCATGACAGCAGAAAAATATATTTTGGAAGATTATTTTTGCCAAGCTCAAATGACCTTGCAAAAGCTTTACAAGGGATACTTTAATAGATTGGAGGAATCGCATGTCTACGATTGGAATAATTGCAAACCCTGCTTCAGGGAAAGATATCAGGAGACTGGTCTCCCGTGCAATGATCACTAACAATAATGAAAAAATAAATATTGTTGAAAGAATAATATTGGGAGCGCAAAAATTAGGGGTCACTAAAATATATCTTATGCCGGATTCTTTTACGATGGGTCAAGATGTTATTGATAATTTGAGCTTGTCAAAGAAACTGACTGCAGACATTGAAATTCTTGATTTTGAGTTGACGGCTTCTCCTAAGGATACAGAAACTTCCGCCAAGCTGATGGAAGAGATGGAAGTGGGCTGCGTAGTTGTTCTTGGAGGAGACGGAACTAACCGTATTGCGGCGAAACATTTGAAGAAAGTTCCCATGATCGGCGTTTCGACGGGTACCAACAATGCCTATCCCAAAATGATTGAAGGCACAATTGTAGGCATGGCCGCGGCAGCCGTGGCGACTGATAAAATCGACTGCAAGAAAGAATGCCAAAGAGACAAGATTATCGAGGTAGGCAAGAATGGAGAATGGATTGATATGGCATTGATGGATCTTGTCATATCGGATGAGATTTTCACCGGTGCAAAAGCGATATGGGACATGGACCATATAAAAGAGATTATCGTATCAAAATGCCATCCCGCGACCATAGGCTTTTCGGCTGTGGCCGGTGTCCATAGAATAATCAGAGGATGTGATGACTTTGGTGGAAAAATTTCTTTGAATACAGGAGACTATAAATTTATTGCGCCAATATCTGCAGGCGTCATGGCTGCCGGCGTTTCATCGGGCGTTGAGCTGATTGAACTAGATAAGGTGATCGAGTGGGAGGCACCATTCAGAGGCGTCATCGCTGTAGATGGAGAGAGAGAAATAACATTCAAACAAGGTGACCATATGAAATTCAGAATTTCAAGGAGTGGCCCCATAAATGTGGATGTGAACAAGACAATCGAACATGCGCAAAAAGCGGGATTCTTTGAATTGTAGAACTTGAGAATTATTGTAGAATCACCGGGGACGGCTTGGTCTTAACCCCAAAAGTGCAAGCATTCAGGGACATGAAAATCAGAACATGGCGGGCAGGTGTTTTCCGGTGTTTGAATTTTGAATGATTGAAACGAGTAAATATAGAAAGTGCTATCGGATTTAATCTGATAGCACATTTTGTATTTCAGCGCAATTGCATTTGCATCATTTGTTGCTTTGCGCATAGACTTTCATTGCATCTTTCATGAATGCGGCGAGGCCTTTTCCGAATTTGTCGATGTTGTTGGTGAAGCGTTCATCTTCAACATACATTTCCCCCAGTTCCTCGAAGGCTTCGAGGGAGTATGTTCCTATTCTGTTCAAGAAAGAGAACCATTCGCCTATGGCATCCTGAGCTTCGGCGGACTCGGGGCTCAGGTGTCTGATACTGGCAAGTTTTCTGTAGATTTCGTTCATTCCTTCGCTCATTTCCTTTTCATTTCCCTTGATTCTATCTTTTGTTTCATCCACGGCTTCATCGCCCCATCTCTTGCGGGCCTCTTTTTCGTTGGGATCTTTTGATGCAAAATCGAATCCTTGAAATTTCTCTTTGTCGCTCATTGCATATCCTCCTTCAATGCATTTTAGGGTTTTGTCTATAGTTGCTATCATTTTGCCTAACCGGTCTTGTTTTTTCTCAAGCATTCTTCTATGTTTTTTCAGGGCATCCCCATGCTCGAAGGAGGAATCGCCCATTAGGCAGGAGATATCTTTCAAGGGAAAGCCGAGTTCCCGAAAGAAAAGTATTTGCTGGAGATCATTCAGATGACCACTGTCGTAAAGCCGGTAGCCCGATTCGGACTTGTTTGGGCAAAGCAGACCTATGTCATCATAATACTGGAGAGTTCGTTTGCTTATTCCGGCAAGTTCGGCAACTTCCTTTATTTTTAGCATGAATCGTTCACCTCCTTAACTACATAATAAACTATAACGTTGCGTCATAGTCAAGTCGGAATCATATAATCGCGCCAAATGTGGGCGATTGCATTTCATGAGTCATGAAGAATAAAGGAATTGGCCTTAAACGATTGTAATCATCAATGAAAAGTGTTAGTATATCACGGTATACTGAAGGAAATATCAAACCAAATAAAACCAATTGCATAGTTGCGATGGAAATATTATATATTGAAGGGCTTATTTTATAGGCTCTTTTTCAATGTAAAAGGAAGGGAATATTATGATAAAAGTTGATAGCCTGTCTTACTCATATCCGCAAAAGGAGCTGTACAACAAGGTTTCATTTGAACTCGAAGACGGCCAGCACTGCGCGTTTATTGGAAGAAGCGGAAGTGGCAAAAGCACACTGATGGATATAATCATGAATCCGGAAGAGTACATGTTCGACGGCAAACTGGATATGGACCCGAATTGCAGGATAGGATACGTGAACCAGTTCTCAAAACTGGACGAAACAAAAGAAACCACTGTATTCGAATATATAGGGCAAGAGTACATTAAGCTTCAAAATGAAATAACATCTATTTGCGCAGAAATGGAAACATCCCCGGATATCGATATTTTGCTGGAAAAGTATCAAAAGGCACTGGACGCTTTCGATGCGATTGGCGGGAATGACTACGAAAGCAAAATCAACAACAAATTGAACCTTTCAGATTTGGTCAGACACAAGGACCTAAAGGTGTCTGAACTCAGCGGCGGCGAATTCAAGCTTGTCCAGGTAATCAAGGAAATGCTTACCTGCCCGGATTTGATAATAATGGACGAGCCGGATGCGTTCCTGGATTTTGAAAACCTAATTTCACTGGAAAAACTGATCAATTCCCACAAAGGGACCATGCTGATCATTACCCACAACAGATATTTGTTGAATCACTGTTTCAACAAGATTGTGCATCTCGAAAACATGGAGATACAAGAGTTTGACGGAAGATATATTGACTACAACTTCTCGCTTTTGCAAAGCAAAATAGAAATGCAGGAACTGGCCTTTGCCGACGACCAGGAAATGCTCCGCAATGAAATTATGATAGACAAGCTGAGAGACATAGCAACATATAATTCCGACGCTTCGAAAGGGAAATCCCTCATAGCAAGGATTAAAATCCAAAAGAGGCTGGAAAAGAGCAGAACCAATGCGCCGTTCGTAGATATCAAGCAGCCTGAAATCAGCTTGGATGTGGATAATGAAATTGAAGATTCCATTGTCTTGAAAGTTGACAATTACTGCGCAGCCTTTGATGAAGAGCTTCTTTCAGATGTAAACTTCGAGATAAGGGCCAATGACAAGGTGGCCCTCATCGGCCCAAACGGATCCGGTAAAACAACCTTGATGAGGGATATATTCAAAAACGAAAGCGATTCAATCGAAATGAATTCCGATGTCGAGATTGCCTATCTGTCCCAGTTGCAAGGTGAAATACTGGATGAATCAAATACAATAGTCGATGAGTTCTTTGATGCGGGATTTGAGACTGTTAGCGAGATAAAGTCGCACCTTTACGGTTATGGATTTGATAAAGACCTTAGCAGGCACATAGGGTCTCTGTCCGGAGGAGAAAAAAACATACTTCAACTGGCCAAGTTTTCACACAGCAAAGCGAATTTGCTGCTTCTCGACGAACCCACAAGCCATTTGGACACATATACACAAATGGCTCTGGAAAATGCCTTGGAAGAATATGGCGGTGCGGCAATAATGATTTCTCATGATTATTATTCTATTGCGAATTGCATGGACTATGTTCTGGTCATCGAAGACAAGCATATCAGAAAGATGGGCATGAAAAAATTCAGGAAGATGATTTATTCCAATCATTTCGACAAAGACTATTTGCATAGAGAACAAAATAAAAGAACACTTGAAAAGAAAATAGCAATGGCCTTGAAAGACAGTGATTTTGAGAACGCAAAATTGCTTTGCGAGGAGCTTGAGAAGCTGATTGAATCACTATAGGCGGGTATTTGTGACAATTGGCCGGAAGGCTGAAATCATAGGATTGAGTCAAAAAAGAGAGCATATTTGCTCTCTTTTTTTGTGGATGACTGAATCATTAAGGATGACCGGAGACGGTTGATCTATTTGATATCTGCAGATTCAATCAATTTCATTAAATATTTGGACTGGAATTTTTCGCTGACCAGCACTTGCTTTACTGGCGGCAATCTCAAAAATGCGCCTGTGAATGCAGCCATGAATCTGTGGCTGTACATTGCCTGATTGTCGAAAATCAAGTTGTGCAGGGTATCTGTTTCGATTGCCTCGAGTATAAGTTTGTGAACTGTATTGACCGGTGTAAAGACCCTTTTCTCTCTCGGGACCATCTCGACAGCGTTCACCTTGCAGACTCTTTCACACACTCCGCACCCTATGCACAGGGTCGAGTCCAACGTTATTTTCCCTTCTCCATCCAGCTTGAAACAGCCCAGGGGACAAACGTCCATGCATTTTCTGCATCCGACACATAAGTCATTCAAAGTGGCAATGAAGTTTGATGAGCTTATTGTTTGCGGAATGCCCATTTTCCTTGCGCCTTTCAGCGCCATGCAGCAGCATGAGCAGCAATTGCATATGAAGCCGACGTCATCTTTGACGTTTTCGGCAAATTGGATAAGATTGTGTTCATACGCCAATTCCAGTATCTCAAGAGCTCTTTCATTTGAAATAAGCTTTGCGTAGCCGTGCTTGGACAAAGACTGCGATAAGTTGTTTAGGGAAAGGCAAACCTCTTGAGGGGCATCGCAATGCTCGCCGAGATGTTCCGCCTTGTGTCTGCAATAGCATCTGCTTACGCCAATGCTTTCGGCGTTTTGTATTATTTTTGTCGCCCTTTCATAATCCAATACATAAACCTCATCGGTTTTTTTAACCGCTTTTTCGTTTACCAAGATTCTGCCAATCGGAGTTTTAAGGGACAAAAGCTTCCTCATGAAATCTTCTTCGGTTTCCAGATATTGATGGAATAATTCGCTAAGCAACTTTTGGTCAAAATGTCCGCCTGTCCTCATAAGGGCAAATTCAAAAAAACCTATCATGGGGGGCGGAACCACATATTTCTGCTCTTTGGCATCATTCATATCAAGGAGCAGAGCCTTTTCCGCCAAGCCATTCAAGATGTCATATGCATCCCCCTCCGACTTGCCCCAAATCCTGGACGCGTCCTTGACGCTGAAAGGTTTTATTGGCAAAAGAGATACAAGGGATGCTTCTTCGTGGGTAAACATAATCTTTAAAATTTCGTACAGGGATTCAGCTTCCGGTGCGCCTTGAGGAAATCTGTTGTAGCGGTCTATCAGTTCTTTATAACCCGTTCTTCCCGTTAAGTGTGCCATAAAACCTCCCTATTTCTGCATAGACTCTAATTTTTGTAGATATTATCTTTCAGTTTACCACAAAGATTGAAAGCGATGCTTTTAATATGGCTGATATTTCATTATGCATGAGCACACGGCTTATTAAGGGTTGTCTGGCTTTTAAAGGGAAAGGTTCGATTTTCAAGCAAACAAAAGAGCCCTCGGGAGGGCCCTTTCGGTTGATTTTGCATTTATTTTCTAAACGGTAGTTTTACACTTGCTTTCTATGTATAGATTGTCATTTTCGGAGCCGGTCACCATTCCGCCCTTCAATGCACAAGCATTGTATCCCATGGATCTTAGAATGCCAACCGTCTGGCCGGCCGTTTGACCGGAATAGCAGATGACGATGATTTTGTCGTCTTTTGTAAAGACATCCTTCTTGATGCATTCGCCCACTTCGTCCCAAGCTGAGTGGAAAGCGCCTTTAAGATGATTCTCTTCAAAGTCTTCCTTGTTGCGGATGTCCAAAAGAAAAAGGTCTTCATTATTTTCAATCTTTTCATATAGGTCCTGGTCTGTAATCAGGTTGTTTATTCCATTTTCAATATCTAAGAAATATTTTTTTATTTCCGCATTCAAAACAGTCATGCTCATTCCTCCATTATTTTTTTATTTTGCCTCCACCGGAGGCAGAATCAACTTCAGGTTGCGCAACTTGCTTCGATGTGAAGATTATCGTTTTCAGAGCCTGTAACCATGCCGCCCTTCAATGCACAGGCATCGTAGCCCAAAGATTTTAGGATTCCCACCACTTGTCCGGCTGTCTGCCCGGAATAGCAAATGACAATTATCCTGTCATCCTTTCCGAAGACATCCTCTTCTATGAATTCTCCCACTTCTTTCCATTCTGCATGAAAAGCACCTTCCAAGTGTCCCTGTGAATAATCTTCTTCTTTGCGGATATCCAGCAGGAACATTTCCTTTCCAGCTTCCTTGCTTTTCAACAATTCTTCGGCTGTTATGAGATTGTTGAAGCCGCACTTAAGTTCCTTGAAATACTTCTCTACATTTGTTGATAATTGCGCCATTTCGTACCCCCCTTTT
>PKTO01000275.1 GCA_002869095.1 Clostridiales bacterium | reverse complement strand
CGAAGCCGACTCGATTGTCATTTCTGCAGAAGTTGGAGGAAACGTTACAGGCGTTTTCGTTGAAGAGGGGCAGTATGTTTGCGAGGGGGATTTGATGCTCAGCCTTGACGACGAGGCTCTGGCGATAGAAAAAGAAAGGGTCGAAGGTCTGATACGCATAAGCGAGCTTCAGTACGAATCGATGAAGGACGGTGCCAGAAGCCAGGAAATAGACAGCGCTCTAAATGAAGTCAGGTCCATGGAAAGCCGGGTTGCGGCCGCCGCAGAGGACTACAGGCTTGCCAAGGAAGCGTTTGACGACAGCGGCGTGCTTTACGAAGCCGGAGGGATTTCAGCCTCTGCATATGAAACCGCACAATCCAACATGCTCAAGGCTGAAGAGAATCTGAACTCCTTGAGGCAGCAGAAAAGCAAGGCTTCATCCGCAATGGAGCTCATTCTCGAGGGTGCCGACGAAAAGAGCCTTGCCATGGCGCAGGAGGAATTGCTTCTCAGGAGAGTGGACCTTAAGGCTGTTCTAAATAAAATCGGCAAGATGTCCTTTGAGGTCCCCAAGGAGGGAAGAGTGAGAGAAATCCTGGTGTCGGAGGGAGAGCTTGTATTTCCCGGAACCAAGGTGGCAATTATAGACGAGCCATCCTACCACATCAAATTTTTCATCCCCGAAAAAGACCTCGACACTTTGCATGTGGGGGATCCGGTGTCAATGGATTTTGAAGGCAGGGAAATCAAGACGAAAATAACCTTCATTTCCGATTCGGGAGAATTCACACCCAAGAATATCGAGTCGAGCGAAAGCAAGGAGGAGATAGTGTTCAGGGCAAGGGCCCAACTCGAGCAGAGTCCCGATTGGATAAAGCCGGGAATGTTTGTAGATGTGTCATGGGGAGACGATCAATGATGGAAAATGCAATAGAACTCGTGGGACTGAAAAAGAGCTTTGGTGAAATCGAGGCTGTCAAGGGGATAGACCTCATTGTTCCCAAGGGAGGTATTTACGGGCTGATCGGGCCCAATGGAGCCGGCAAATCGACGACAATCAAAATGATTTGCGGAGTTTTGGAGCCTTCAGGGGGAGAAGGAAGGGTTCTCGGACTCGAAATGGGGGCTGAGTCGGAAAAAATAAAGGAAAAGATTGGATACATGTCGCAGAAATTCAGCCTTTATGAGGATTTGACCGTGTCCGAGAACATTGAATTCTACTCGGAAATCTACACAATTGACCTGGAGAAGAAAAAGGAAAGAACCGATGAGGTTTTAAGAATTTCGGGCCTGGGGGACAGAAAGCACCAATTGGTAGGCAATCTTTCCGGAGGCTGGAAGCAGAAGCTGGCTCTGAGCTGCTGCCTCATACACAAACCCGAAATCCTCATATTGGATGAACCGACAGCTGGAGTGGACCCGGTTTCAAGAAGACTGTTCTGGAAGATGATATATGAAATTGTCGAGGAAGGAATAACTGTACTTGCAACCACCCATTACATGGACGAAGCTGAAGGCTTCGACAGCGCGGCATTCATAATGGACGGGAGAATCATAGCAGCCGACACGACGGAAGCCCTTATGAAAAAGAACAATGTTGACAATCTCGAAGATGTATTCATCAAATACGCGATAGACAGCGACGAGGAAACCTTTGAAAAGGAATACAAGATGATGAAACGGAGGATTTCGGATGAAATGGCGTAGGCTGAGGGCTGTTTTGAAAAAAGAGTTCATTCATGTCTTCAGGGACAAGGCCAGCCTCTTCATGGTTCTGATGATGCCTGTAGTTTTCATGATGCTCTTCGGCTATGCCGTAAACACTGATGTGGACAATATACCCACTGCGGTCCTTGATATGGATAAGACCGAGGCCAGCAGGGAACTTATTCTCAATTTCCAGAACACCGGATTTTTTCGGATGGAAATATATGCGGACAATATGGAAACCATAGACAAGGCATTTGAAAACAACGACATAAATGCAGGGCTGATAATACTTCCCTCATACTCCAGCGAGGCGGGAAACATGGAAAAGGTCGAGCTGATAATAGACGGGACGGACCCGAACACTGCACGAAGCGTATTGCAGTATGGAAATGCCATAGGCTTAAGTGTCGTCATGAATGGAAACGGCGGTTCGGTCGAAGGGCTCAACACGCAGGTTTGGTACAACCCGAACATGGAATCGAAAAGATTTACAATACCGGGGCTCATAGGCCTCATAATGCAGAACATAACCGTGATGCTGACAGCCTTTTCTCTGGTGAGGGAAAAGGAGCGGGGTACAATAGAGCTTTTGGCGATAGCTCCGCTCAAGTCTTCCGAACTTATATTGGGGAAAATGGTTCCATACATCATAATAGGATTCATAGACTTCATAGTAGCCCTCGGGATAGGAGTGCTCTGGTTCGGGGTGGCGGTTGAGGGCAGCCTGCTTCTTATGGTTGCAACAGGATTGGGATTTGTAATTTGCTCTCTTTCAATAGGAATGCTCATATCCACGGTTGCCGAATCCCAGCTGGAGGCAATGCAGATGACAATACTTATAATTCTGCCTAGCGTGCTCTTGTCGGGTTTCGTATTCCCGCTCGAATCAATGCCTGTATTCATAAGGACAATAAGCAGAATCATACCGCTCACCTATTTCCTTGAGATTCTCAGGAGCATAATGCTCAAGGGGGCAGGATTCGGGGGCCTTTATCAAGAAATAATCAGCATGGCGGGATTGACTGCTCTTCTTTTGAGTGTTGCCATAAAAAGGTTCAAACAAATAATGCAGTGATGGAGGAAGACAATTGGCCGGTAAAAACACAAAGTATGTATGTCAGGAATGCGGGTATGTGTCCGCCAAGTGGATGGGAAGGTGTCCCGAATGCGGCAATTGGCAAAGTTTTGTTGAAGAGTTCGATACAAAAAGGCCAAACAGCAGATCGTATGTGATGGACGATGAAAAAAACGGCGTTCCAATGAAGCTCTCGGAAATAAAGATGGACAGGGAGGAGCGCATAAAAACAGGAATAGGAGAACTTGACAGGGTTCTTGGAAGCGGAATAGTAAGGGGATCGGTTGTCTTGGTGGGGGGCAGCCCCGGAATAGGCAAATCGACACTTCTTCTCCAAATAGCGGCTGCGGAAACTCTTTTAAAGGGCAATGACATCCTGTATGTTTCGGGAGAGGAATCTTTCAGGCAGATAAAGATGAGGGCGCAGAGAATCGGGGTTGAAGAGGAAGCGAACCTGAAAATTCTTTCTGAAAACAATATTGAAACAATAAAGGCTCAAGTGAAAAGGGAAAAACCCGATCTTTTGATCATCGATTCAATCCAGACTGTCTACAATCCCGAAATTACATCGGCGCCGGGCAGTGTGAGCCAGGTAAGGGAATGCTCGGGGGATTTGATTCGCCTTTCCAAATCCAAGGGCATTTCCACATTCATTGTCGGGCATGTGACGAAATCCGGCAATATTGCCGGTCCTAAAGTTTTGGAGCACATGGTGGATACGGTTTTGTATTTCGAAGGGGAAAGGCATGCCTCCTACAAGATACTGCGTGCGGTCAAGAACCGTTTCGGGTCGACTGACGAAATAGGAATTTTCGAGATGACAGGCGACGGGCTGAGAGGGGTTGAAAATCCGTCAAGCCTGTTCATGACGGACAGGAAGAAAGATACAAGCGGTTCGGCGGTTTTTTGCGGAGTGGAAGGGACCAGGCCCGTGCTTGTCGAGATGCAGGCCCTTCTGAGCTATTCAAGCTTCAACATGCCCCGCCGAATGGCATCGGGCGTCGACTACAACCGCATGATAATGCTTCTTGCGGTCCTGGAAAAGAACATGGGTCTGCAGGTGCAGTCGCAGGATGCCTATGTCAATGTGGTCGGAGGGATACAGATAAACGAGCCGGCATCGGACCTGGCTATTGCCGCCGCTATGGCTTCGAGCTTCAGAAACACTCCGGTGCCTTCAGACGTCGCCATTTTTGGAGAAATAGGCCTCGGCGGCGAAATACGCGGAGTTTCAAACGGAGAAATGAGAATTGCGGAAGCCGCAAGGCTGGGATTCAAAAGATGCCTTATGCCGAAATCCAATATTCCTACAAAAGGCATGCGCAGAGACATCGAATGCATAGGGGTAGATGCGCTTGCGGATGCATTCGTGGCAATTTTTGGTTAAAATAAAAGTTGACACGGAGCGCCATCTGTGATAAAATTTCAATTTATTGACAAACCGCAAATAATACTGTATACTGAAATAGCGTCATATTATTGGGAGGTTTGCGGATGTTTAATATAGGAGATGTAATAGTATATCCGATGCATGGGGCAGGGGTTGTGCAGTCGATTGAGGAAAAAGAAGTATTGGGGGAAAAGCATAAGTATTATACTCTTATGTTGCCTCTTAGAAATATGAAAGTAATGATTCCTATGAACAATGCCGATAATATGGGCATAAGGAATGTGATAGGGAACGATGGAGTCGAAAAGGTTTTGACGATACTAAAGGAGTCAAAATCCGAAATGCCCGACAATTGGAATAGAAGGTACCGCGCCAACATGGAAAAGCTTAAAAGCGGAGACATATATGAAGTTTCGGCAGTTGTGAGGAATCTTGTTTTGCTTGACAGGGAAAAATGTTTGTCTACAGGCGAGAAAAAAATGCTGAACAACGCAAAGCAGATACTGGTCAGCGAATTGGTTTTCGCTACCGATTTTGATGAACTGAAGATTGGAGAAATCATTGAAGACTCAATTCAATAAGCTGGCAAAGGAAAAGTGCCGAGAGGCACTCTTTTTTTTTAAAACAAAATGAATATTTAACCCTTTTGTAATTGTAATATTTTTGGGGGAAGTATAGAATATTTATAGTGTTCAAAATAAATGTCGGGGAGGTGAAAATATGCCAGATAAAATTGTTAACGGCGTCATGTCTCTTATCGGAGCGTTGATAGGCTATGCATTAAGCCTGCTGTTGATTGATTTTGTGGAAAGCCAAAATCTTATAGCGGTTGGACCTATGCCGCGGATAGTCGCAAACATATTTGGAGCTTTGATTTTTGCGGCGATAATGTATCTTTTGACTCCATATATAAAAAAGAGGGGTTACAAGCTCGTGTATTGGGCGGAGCGTGAGCTTCAAAATATTCCAGCCACAGTAATAATGGCGGGATCTATCGGACTCATAGTCGGACTCATAATAGCTTACCTGATAAGTCAATTGCTTCTCAACATACCGATACCTTTTGTGGGAAACATAATGTCGGCATTCCTGTACTTGTTCCTGGGATTCCTTGGAGTCAGGATGGGTGTGAAAAACACTCCGGAAATGCTTGCTCTTCCGGCGAAATTCAAAAATGCCGGTGAAAAGGAGAAACTTGAGCCTTGTCTTGAGGATGGCTGCAAACCGAAGATACTTGACACAAGTGTAATAATCGACGGAAGAATAGCGGACATATGCAAAACCGGTTTTGTGGAAGGACCTTTGGTTATTCCAGAATTCGTGCTCGAAGAACTTCAGCACATTGCTGATTCGTCAGACAATCTGAAAAGAAACAGGGGCAGACGGGGACTTGACATTCTTAAAAAGATACAGAAGGAACTGGAGATAGAAGTAATAATTGTAGACACGGATTTTGAAGATGTTTCGGAGGTTGACAGCAAGCTTGTCAAGCTTGCGCAGCAGATGAACGGCAAAGTGGTCACAAACGATTTCAATCTGAACAAGGTTGCCGATCTTCAGGGCGTGCAAGTCCTCAATATCAATGATTTGACAAATTCGGTAAAATCAATAGTTCTTGCAGGAGAAGAGATGGACACGCAAATCATCAAGGAAGGCAAAGAGAACGGCCAGGGAATCGGCTATCTTGACGATGGAACCATGATAGTTGTCGACGGTGGAAGACGCTATGTCGGCAAAAATGTTGCAGTTGTTGTGACAAGTGTTCTTCAAACTTCCGCTGGAAGGATGATTTTTGCAAAAACGAAACATGCTGCAAGCTAATCAGCAGACCAAAAGCCGGGGAATGCGCATTCTACAAATGCCTTACCTTGGCTTTTTCCATGAGAGGAGATAATTGTCATGTCAGTTACGGCAATCGTTGCAGCCGCAGGAAGCGGAACCCGAATGGGAATTGGCGAAAAAAAACAATACATCGAAATATGCGGCAAACCGGTTATCGCATATTCCATTGAAGTTCTTTTGAAGATGGATGAAATCGAATCGGTGGTTTTGGTTATTCCCGAGGGAGACCGTATGCGTGTCGAGAATGATTTGCTCAACAATATTTGCGGCAAAGAAAAAATCATAATCGTAAATGGAGGGGCGAGCAGGCAGGAATCGGTTGCAAGAGGCATTCTTGCGGCTCCTGCAGAAACTGAAACATTACTTGTTCACGATGGGGCAAGGCCCTTTGTCACAGAAGAAATGGTCTCCGAATGCATAAAGAAGGCCAAGCTTCATGGAGCGTGTTCTGCGGCGGTGCCTGTAAAGGATACAATAAAATATTCATCCGACGGTTTGACAGTGGACAGCACACCCGAAAGGGGCTGCCTCTTCATAATACAGACGCCTCAGGCCTTTGATTTCGATTTGATAAAAAAGGCCCATGAAAAGGCTGAAGCCGAGGGTTTTGAAGGGACAGACGATGCAATGCTTGTTGAGGCAATGGGAGAAAAAGTGGCGCTTTCAAAGGGGTCGTATGGAAACATCAAGCTGACTTCCCCCGAGGACGTGCCTTTTGCGGAAATTCTTGCGGCCAGGCAAAGGGGGATTTTAGAATGAGGATAGGAATAGGATATGACGTTCACCGCTTTTGCAGCGGAAGGCCTCTGGTTCTGGGTGGAGTCGAGATACCTTTTGAAAAAGGCCTCAAAGGACATTCCGATGCGGACGTTTTGGTTCACGCCATATGCGATGCATTGCTCGGAGCGGCTGCTATGGGGGACATAGGGCTTCATTTTCCCGATGACGACGATTCAATCAAGGGCATAT
>PKTO01000067.1 GCA_002869095.1 Clostridiales bacterium | reverse complement strand
CGGATGTAAAATTCATAGTTGAAAAATGGACACAAACAATGGATGTGGATGAAATTGTAGAGCTTCTCCTTGACAATGGAATTCCTGCTGCTCCAATAAACACAATCGAAAGGGTTGTAAAGGATCCCCACATTTCTGGCGACAGGGAAATGTTTGTTGACCTCAAGCATCCCATAGCCGGAGACATGAAGGTCACAGGCCAGCACATAAAGCTCAGCGAGACCAAGGCCGAAATCAAGACTCCTGCGCCTCTCTTGGGACAGCACAACTACGAAGTGTTCAGGGATGTCTTCAATCTTACAGAGGAAGAAATACTGATACTCGAAAACGAAAAAATCATATAGGGGGATAAGATGCTTTTACCTGAAAAAGCTAAAATCATTGAAGTCGGACCCAGGGACGGGTTTCAGAATCTGGAGGAATTCATTCCCACAGATGTCAAGCTCGAAGTTGTGGATAGAATGGTGTCTGCAGGGTTCAAGAAGATACAGGTGACGTCGTTTGTGCATCCCAAGGCCATTCCACAGATGAAGGATGCAAAAGAAGTTGCCAAGGCAGCCGTGGAAAAATACAAGGATGTTGAGTTTGTTGCGCTTGTCCCGAACTTTCATGGCGCAAAAGCCGCATATGAAGCCGGAATAGGCGAGGTCAGCTGCGTGATTTCAGCCAGCGAGGCCCACAACAAGGCCAACATAAGGCGCACGGTGGAAGAGTCTTTGCTGGAGCTTGAAAAAATAAGGTCTGAATTCAAGACGCTTAAAATAAAA
Source organism: Clostridiales bacterium (assembly GCA_002869095.1). GTDB lineage: Bacteria > Bacillota > Clostridia > Peptostreptococcales > BM714 > BM714. The sequence continues at coordinate 6,069 of PKTO01000067.1, read as the reverse complement.
TTGGATATCGCAACTGCATTCGGATGCCCATTCGACGGAAAAGTTCCTGTCGAGAATGTGATTGCAATGATGGACCGCGCTTACGGAATGGGAATAGACGGCGTATGCCTCTGCGATACAATCGGTGTCGCAAATCCTGCGCAGGTCGATGAAGTGCTAAAGGCCGTGAAGGCCGCCTATCAAGACAAGGAGATAGGACTCCACATGCATGACACCCGTGGAATGGCCCTTGCCAATATTGTTGTGGCTCTGCAGAATGGATTCAATCTGTTCGAGGCTGCTGCGGGAGGCCTTGGGGGATGCCCCTTCGCACCCGGCGCCGCGGGCAATGTGGCATCTGAGGACCTTGTCAACATGCTTGAGGAAATGGGTGTTTCCACTGGTGTGGATCTGGAAAAAGCGGTAGGGGTGGCAAGGCTAATTAAAGAAAAAATAAAACCGGAACTCACAGGCCATATGGTCAATGTTTGTAATTGCTAACAGGCAAGATGCGGGACGCATAAAACCGTCCCGCATCTTGCGTTTTTGATTTTTTAATTTTGGTTGTCAGCCTGAAATGTGCCATTGCTGTCCGATATTGCGCTTATGAATTTGATGGGAATCAGTGAATAAAAAAATGCAAGTCTGGAGCTTTGAGGTTTTTGATCTGTGAATGTGCGCCGGTTATTTATGCATAAGCCGCAAAGAGCCGATTGACAATGTCGAGATGCATTTGGTAATATAGAATATATTATGTCAACCGAAAACGGGGTGGATTAAAATGGATTCTCAGGGCAAGGGTAAAAACATACAGTCCATACAAAGAGCCATAGATGTCATAAGCTGTTTTGACGAGAACAACATCGAACTCAGCTTAAGCGACATCTCAAAATGCTTGGAGCTGAACAAGAGCACTGTTCATGGAATACTTAACACGCTGCACAACAACAGGTTCATACAGCAAAACTGCAACGGCAACTACATGCTGGGGCAGGCCCTATTCGACAAGAGCGTACTTGCCATGCAGTCGAGCAAGACCAGGCTGAGGACTATGAGCAAAAGCTACATGACAAACATAAGCAACAAGTACAAATGCACCACCCATGTGTTTACGGTCAACGGAAACAGGCTTCATTTTCTTGACATGACCACGCCTGTCAACTCGCATTATATCTTCAGTGTGGCCCTTGGAAGCCAGATGCAGCTCTACTGTACGGCTTCCGGCAAAATACTGCTCAGCAGGATGAGCGTCGAGGAAAGGAACGAGTATTTCGAGAATACGAAATTGATTCCCAACACCCGCAAGACATTGGTAGACAAGGAACTTCTGATAAAAAACATCAATTCGATAATGGACAAGAATTATTCCCTCGAGGACGAGGAGGCGGATGAAGGGTGCCTGTCAATTGCCGTGCCTATAGTGACGAGGAAGGACGCGCTCGTCGGAACACTGAGCATATCGGGGGCTGATGTCAAAATAAGAAACAAAATAGAGGAAATTGCCCGAGACCTGCAAAAGGTAAGTGCCAAGCTTACCGAAGATCTGTTTTGATTCAAAAATAGAATTCAACATTGACTGTAATGAGAGAGAGCCTGAAGCTAATTTAGCAGAGGTTCTCTTTTTGATATTGTCGCATGCATATAAGCGGATATGCATCTATATTCGAAAACTCCTTTAAACGTTTGACAATGGCGAAAAGAGTTCCTTAATATCGATTTTCTATTGACGAAAAATGTCGAATGGAATTATACTCTTTTTAAGAATTCAATTGTTTGAGAATTCTATAAATTGTCGGTAGAAAACTAAAAGGAGTTGGAGCAATGAAGAATAAACCTGTTTGTTATGTTCCCGAAAGAGTAATACCTGAAATATACAGCGGCACGCCCACTTTTCTGGGCATACCCAAGATTTCCAGCAAAGAAGAGTTGGCAGACAATGACATAGTGGTCATGGGTGTTCCCTGGGAAGGGATTTGCACTTGGGGATCATATACGGACTGCGAATTGTCTACAAAAACCATAAGATCGGCTTCTGCCAGATACGGCGGATATATGCTGGACTACGACATAGATATATTCGACTATTTCACAGCGGGAGACTACGGCGACTGCGCGGTACAGAACGGAAACTACGATTTCACTTTCTCTGCCCTCAAGGAAAAATACTCCGAGATTGTCGAGGCAGGCAAGTTCCCGGTTGTATTCGGGGGCGACCACTCGATATCGAATCCCCTTATAGAGGTGTTTTCCGAGAAATACGACGGAAAGGTTGGAGTCATACATTTCGACGCCCACATGGACAACTGTCCAAGCTTCGGAGAAGAGAAGCTTGCAAGGTGCTCCCCTTTCTACAGGGTGTATGAGCAAGAGAACATAGATGCAAAAAATATCGTTCACATAGGAGTAAGAGGGCCGAGGAACCATCCGGATGCGCTCAAGAATGCTAAGAAATTCGGCGCAACAGTAATTCCGGGCATGGATATCAAGCTTAACGGATGGAAGGAATCAATCCAGAAGGCCATAGAAATTGCAAGCGACGGAACGGACGCGATATACGTAACGGTATGTTCCGACATTTTGGATATTGCCAACAACCCTGGAGGGCCCCCGGATCCATGCGGCATGACATCTTTTGAACTCGCAATGATGCTCCACGAGTGCGGAAAAGCCAAAACCGAGGCATTCGACTATGTGGAGATCTATCCTCTAGAAGACAAAGCTAACGTGTCTTCCCACACTGCCGTATGGATGACCCTCCATCTTCTTGCCGGGGTGACCAAGCGAAAATTCAACCTTTAGGAGGCAACGATGAAAGAGAAAAGGATAGCTCTTATAATTCCCCATACGGATATTACTCTTGAAACGGATCTTCAGAAAAATCTTCCTGAAAATCATATATTGCACACACACCGAATGTGGCTCGACGAAGTCGGGGAAGAAGCCGAAAAAAGAATGGTGGACGAGGAATTGCCCAAGGCCTTGACTTTTCTCAAAGGGATTGCCGAATTCGATGCGGTCGTGTTCGGATGCACTTCCGCATCGGCCGTTTATGGAGTTGGAGGTTTGAAGCGCCTTGAAGCATTCATTTCAAGTGAAATGAATTGCAGAGGAATCAGCGCTTTCGGGGCTGTCTTGGGGCAGATCGCCAAAAGGCGTCCCGAACGGATTTCCCTCATTACGCCGTATACTCCGGAAGTGAATGAATTCATGGTAAAAAGTCTGAATGAATTTGGAGTTGAAGTGTCTTTTTACTCGGGGCTGGGACTGACCGACGACAGGGAGATTTCAAAAGTGAGGCCCGAAGTCATTTTGGACTTGATAAATAAATGCAAGGAAGAAATAAGGGGAAAAAGCGATTTGTTGTTTGTTTCATGCACCAACTTCAGATCCATGGAAGTCAGGGAGGAAATTGAGGCTCTGCTCGAAATGGATGCAGTAACCAGCAATCATAGCATATTTGACTGGATCATTTCTTAATTGGACGCCCTATCGAGGGGAAAAGGAGTACTGATATGGAGAAAAACCTGCAAAAAACGTATACCTTCAAAGAAAAGATGAAGGCAATGGGGCCTGGAATCATAATTGTAGGATCCTTCCTGGGACCTGGCACAGTCACCACGGCCACCAGAACAGGAGCGGGCTTCGGATACGCTCTGCTTTGGACAGTTGTATTTTCTGTAATAGCAACAATCGCGCTTCAGGAAATGAGCGCAAGGCTTGGAATCATCACCCAAAAGGGATTGGCCGAGCACATAACGGACATATTCGAAGAGCAGCCGATCATGAAGACAATCGCCATACTCTTTGTCGGAGGCGCAATAACCCTTGGCGGCATAGCTTACATGTCCGGAGACCTTCTTGGAACATCATTGGGAATATCAAACCTCACAGGAATTCCCACAAACTATATTGCGCCGGCTATTGGCGTCATAATACTGATACTTCTCAACGTAGGCACGGTCAAGTGGCTTGAGAAGATACTCGGAGTGCTTGTCGCGACAATGGTAACGGTTTTCGTAATAACAATGGTGGTTGTCAAGCCCGACATGGGCGAGCTTCTTACGGGACTCATTCCTTCGGTTCCTGAAGGCGCATTGATGAACTGCGTTGCGCTTATTGGAACTACAATCGTTCCCTACAATCTTTTCATTCACTGCACAAACGCAAAAAACCATTGGAACAAGCCCGAGGACCTGGTCCTTTCAAGATGGGACACATATTTCTCCATAATTGTAGGAGGAATCATAACTGCGGCCGTAATGATCACGGCGGCAACCGTAATGAGAGGCATGACAGTCAATTCGGCTGCCGACATGGCCGTGCAGCTCGAGCCTACCCTGGGAGCCTTCGCAAACATATTCATGAGCGTCGGACTCTTTGCCGCAGGATTTTCATCAGCCGTAATAACACCTCTCGGGGTTTCATATGTATTGGGCGGACTTCTTGGATGGAAACTTGACAAGAGCGACAAGAGATTCTTCTATACCAACATAGGGATCCTTCTTCTTGGAATCTTCGGTTCGGCTACGGGCTTCAATCCTCTTACGATCATCATCATGGCGCAGGCCCTGAACGGAATATTCCTGCCTGTTGTTGTAGTCTTCCTGGTTTATGTGACATGCTCGAAGAAGGTTCTTGGGGAATACGCAAACAGCATGTGGATAAACCTTGTTGGAATAGCCATCAGCGTAATAACCCTTGTCATAGGCGGAAGCAGCGTAATATCGGTATTCAAGTCGCTTATGGGTTAAGGAGTCGATTCAACAAATCAACGAAAACATTGTTAATCAGAGTCAGGTTTCCATTCCTCGGTTATTGCATGTTTCCGAAAGCTGTTAACCGGGGAATGGGTCTTGGCCCATTCCCTTCATGATTGGGAAAAAACATAGGGAGCAGCATATGAAATACAATTTCGATGAAATGACAGATAGAAGAAATACCGATTCGGTAAAATGGGAAAACGATTCCATAGAAGCCGAATACGGGGACAGGAATCTGCTTCCGCTCTGGATTGCCGATATGGATTTTGTTTGCGCAAAGCCTATTGTGGATGCCTTGCTTGAAAGAAGCAGGCATGGAATCTATGGGTACACTCAGGCGGGAAATAAATTCTATGACGCTGTAATCAATTGGAACAAAAAGAGGCATGGGCTTTCAATAGAAAGAGAGTGGCTGGTTTTCGTTCCCGGGATTGTGCCTGCGATAAAGTACGCCATTGAATCATTCACAGAACGTGGAGACGGTATAGTTGTTCAAAGCCCGGTATTCGAACCCTTTTCAAGAGCGATAGCAAACGCTGGCTGCGAAGTCGTCAACAACAGTCTGAAAGTCGACGACGGGTTCTACACGATGGACTACGAAGACTTGCGCGAAAAGACAAAAGACCCGGGTGTGAAGCTCATGATACTGTGCAGCCCACACAACCCTGTGGGAAGGGTGTGGACGAGTGGAGAGCTTGAAAAAGCTGGAAGAATATGTCTTGAAAACGGTGTGAAAATGATTGTGGACGAGATTCATTCGGACATCATCATGAAGGGGAATCGCCATGTGCCGTTTGCAGGATTGCCGGATGAAATGTCGCAAAACGCAATAGTATGCGTTTCCCCGAGCAAGACATTTAATCTTGCGGGCATGCAGGCGGGGAACCTTATAATTAAAGACAGATCCTTAAGGTCGGCTTATATGGAAACACTCGAGAGGCACAGCATTGGATGGACAAATCCGTTTGCGACAGCATCGTTTGTTGCGGCATACAATGAAGGCGGGGAATGGTTTGGGCAGGTAATGGAATATCTCGAAGCAAATGTGGACTTCATGGAAGCTTTCATAAGGGAGCGAATGCCGGATGTCGGATTAAGAAGGCCTCAGGGCACATACCTGGCATGGCTGGATTTTGGAAAGCATGCCAAAACAAACAGCGAACTTGAAGATCTTATGCGCAGGGATGCCGGAGTCGCTCTTGACGAGGGACATCTTTTCGGACCCGGGGGAGAGGGGTTTGTAAGGGTTAATTTTGCATGCCCGAGGCAGGTTCTCGGGGATTGCCTGGCAAGGATGGAAAAGGCCGTTCACGGCAAGAACAAAAGGGTG
>PKTO01000162.1 GCA_002869095.1 Clostridiales bacterium | reverse complement strand
TGGCCGGTTTCCTCAAATATTACTCCCTCGTCGGTTTCAACTTTTATGAATCTATTGTGTCTTGTTTTTATTATTGAACGCGCAAAACCGTTCTCGCAGGTCAACACGCTATCCACATATACTCCTTCTTTTACATCGGATTCTTCGATATTAACCATTCCACTCTCTACCATTTTTTTGGCTTCCGCCAATGCCTTTGAATCAATATCCGAAAGAAGATTCAACCCTTTTTCAGAATGGCCGCCTGTAACTCCAAGAGCTGCTGCAATCGCAAGACCTATTTCTCCGTTTGTTCCCGGAACCCCTACTCCCATTCCATTCTTATATATGTTGGCGCTGACCTTAATTTCCATCGATTTCAATCCGCCTTTGCCGACAGCCGTCTCTCTTGCTTTTGCGCATCCAAGCGATACCGCCACGGGTTCTGTGCATCCCATCGCGGGAACAACTTCCCTTTCAAGCGTGCCGATTACCATATCTTTCAATTCCATTTCAACGCCTCCCATATGATTATTTGCACTACCATGTTGCAACTATCATGCCAAAGCTTGAACACTGCAATACAGCCATTCCAAATTCTCAAGTATCAAAATGACATAAAAAAATGAGATGCGCGTCTCTTTTTGATACTCGCATCTCATTTTGATACTATAAATTGTATTTTTTTATTTTTCTATAAAGTGTCGCTCTGCTTATCCCCAAGTCGTTTACGCATAATCTGATTCCGTTTTCGTTGTGTCCGTATTTCTTGACGGCCCTTTCTATTTCGGTCCTTTCCAAGTTCTCGAGCCTTCTTATTGCGCTTGTTTCACCTTTGAAACCCGATGAATCCTTACTTTGCAATATGCGCCTTGGAATGTCGTTTAAAGAAACGCTTTCCCTGTTGCACATGTTTACTGAGTACTCCACGGCATTTTCAAGTTCGCGAACGTTTCCCGGCCAATCGTATGCCATGAAAGCAATAAGAACATCCTTTTGTATTCCCCTGATATCCTTATGGAATTTTTCACTGTATTTTTTAATAAATGAATTTGCAAGTATCGGTATGTCATCCATTCTTTCTCTAAGAGGAGGTATCACAAGCGGTATTACGCTCAACCTGTAAAACAGGTCTTCCCTGAAAGCCCCTTCGTCTACAAGCTTCTCGATATTTTTGTTGGTTGCCGCAATCACACGTATGTCCACCTTGTAATAATGCTTGCCTCCGACTTTCTCAATCATGCTGTTCTGCAGAACCCTCAAAAGTTTTTTTTGAAGATGCAAGGGCATGTCCCCAATTTCATCAAGAAAAATTGTACCCTTGTCGGCCAATTCGAATTTTCCGGTTTTGCCGCCCCGGAGGGCTCCTGTGAATGAACCTTCCTCATAACCGAAAAGCTCGCTTTCCAAAAGATTTTCAGGGATTGCCGCACAATTCACCGTCACAAAAGGCATGAATCTCCTGTCGCTCTTATAGTGTATGGACCGGGCAAAGAGTTCCTTTCCCGTTCCGCTCTCTCCCTGTATCAATATCGTGGAAGTGCTTCTTGAAGCTCTTTCCGCATACTCCTTTGTCATGTTCAAGACGGCGCTGTGCCCTAGAATATCGTCAAAGGTTATGTATGGACCAGCTCCTGTAACATCATTCAATACGCTCAGCACATCGTCCTTGCTGTTGAAGCTTATAAGCAAACCGACAACTTCACTGCCTGTCTTCATTATATTCACGTCAAAAATGAGGCGGGTCCTTTCATTGTCTTTCTTAAATACGTATTCGCGATTTCTCAATGGGTGTTTTTCTTTTTTATTGCCGTCCAATCCCACCACATAGTCCACGAAATCCTCCAGGCTGGTCAAATATTCTCGGGAACCGCTCTTTCCCAATATTTCTTCAGCTTTTTCATTCGAATGCATGATAATTCCATCCCGATTGACAAAAACAACACCCTTGTCGAAGGAATCTATTATCACCTGGAGCTCTTTTGCTAAAATTTCAATTTTTTCGTTTTTCTCCACATCCGAAAGCTTTGCCGATATCAAGTCTCCCATTCTTTCAAGGAAAACAAGCAGATTTTTTTTATTCCTTAGGAGTCTCTCCTTTTGGCTTTCCTCAAAGGCTATGAGGCCTATCACGCCTATAATTTCGCCATCATGCCTTATGGGCGAGCATACCTCTGCCACTTCCTTGCATTCATCCCTTTTGTCGCAAAATTTGCATACGGGATTTATTCTGGGATTGTCGATTATATAATGCTTTCCTTTTTTCAGCGCATATCCGAAAATTGAATTTTTGCTTATCTTGTCGCCAAGCTGTCCAACATAAAGTCCAGTTGCGGCAATTCTTGTGAGTCTCTCGTCTGAAATCGTGACATCGACATCCAGAACACTCGATATCGCTTCCGAAATTTTTTGGACATTATCAGAAATATGGGATAATCTCATGTCTATCCTTCCCTGTGAATTCGGTCGCCATTTGTCAATTTCTTGAGGCTCTTATCAATTTCCTTAAGAATCAGGATTATCTTGTTCAATGAAAACTGTATCGTAACAATGATAATGAAAAAAATTACTATCAATATTTCCTGCCAGTCAACATTCATTTCGACATCCCCTTTCATAAATTCCACTTTCTTTAATTATAACCCATATTGAAAATCCTTAGAAGTAAAAAAGAAAAACGCCTTCGCCAAAACATTGGCGAAAGCGCTTCATAATTATGATTTTGCATTAAAAGCCTTGTTTATGAGGATAACAAACGATCCTCCGTAGAATCCCAAAACTAAAATCATCATTATTATTGCCGTTGCAGACATTATCCTTCCTCCCTTATACAGCTTCCTTTGTGAATTCGCCCTTTTCCGTTTTGTCAGCCAACCAATTGTTGGTTAAAAGGCCAAACGCAATATATACTATGAATTGAGCAATGATTGTACCCGTACTGTATAGTTCCAAGGGATTCCACCATGAACCGGGATACCATGTAATCGACTGCCATACCCACCAACCGCATAGAACCACAAACAGCAAGGGGAATATGGAAATGCAAACACTCCACCATCTGCCGATTTTGAAATCCGCCCAAGGGGTATTTATTTCCTCTTTGCGCAGTTTTTCGGCTCCATATTTCGTTATTGCGAATGATACGAAAAGTCCGCTCACCAGAAGCGCCACGCCTAAAACCCAATCCTGATTGTTCAAAAAGTTCAGGCTGTATGCTGAAGGAACTCCGAGTAAAAATCCCATTGTGGCAACCACTTTTGTGGCCTTCTTGCGCGAGAATCCCGCATCCATGAAGCTCCTTACCCCTACCTCTATCATCGGCAAGAGTGAAGATAGCGCCGCAATACCCATGGCAAGGAAGAAAACTGCTGAAATCCATCTTCCCGCAGGCATGCGCGTAAAAAGCTGCGCCAGATATATGAAAGTGATGCCCGTGTTTCCAGATGCCAAAGCATCGTTAGCAAACTCAAGGCTCGGCGACAATGCGAATATGGCCGGCAAAACAGTCATTCCGGCAACCAAAGCGCCCACATTGTTTCCAATACCCATAATCATGCAGTTTCCTGCAACATCTTCCTTCTTTTTTGTGTAAACCGCATACGTAATTATGAAACCCCATCCGGCTCCTGTCGACCAAGCCGACTGAGTGAATGCCTCCAGCCAGATTTTCGGATTTGCAAGCATTTCAACTCTGGGATTGAAGAGATATTCAAGTCCCTTGAGTGCTCCCGGCAGTGTCATGACCCTGAAAAGCGCCACCAGCATCAGTCCGAATAATGTGGGAATCATTATTTTGCTGGCTTTTTCTATTCCACCGGTAACGCCTTTATATACTATGAATCCGCCTACAGCCATAGACAGAAAGTGGAACAAAATCGTCTGTGAAGGTGTTGTTGTAAACGTATTCCAAATTGCTTCTGTAGCCAACGTATCCATTCCCGGCTTGAAGACTCCGGCTACGGACATTGTGAAATATTTGAAACACCATCCCATGACCACTGAATAGTAGAACATGATAAGAAGACAAACCATTACAATCCATGTTCCCATCCAAGTGTATTTTTTTCCGAGAAAGTCTCTGAATGCTCCTATCGCTCCAAGTCTTGTTTTTCTTCCGATAACCATTTCACCTATCAAAAGCGGTATTGACCATACAAGCAAAGCCACTGTCCACGCAATCAAAAAGGGGCCACCGCCGTTAGATGCCGCTACTCTCGGAAAACGCCATATGTTTCCTGTTCCGATTGCCATTCCTATGCTTGCGGCGATGAAACCCCATCTACTTCCCCATTGTTCCTTGTTGGTACTCATATAATTCCCCCTAAGTATTTGCGTCCATTCGTTTGGACATTTTGATTGATTTCTCCATACAAGCTTCCACAGCATCGATTACGACGCCTCTGAAACCGTTTTCCTCAAGGCTGGCTACCGCTTCGATTGTGGTTCCTCCCGGCGAACAGACCATGTCTTTCAATTCTCCGGGATGCATTCCGCTTTCCAGAACCATTTTGGCGGAACCAAGCACCGCCTGGGATGCAAACCTATAGGCCTTGTCTCTCGGCATTCCTCCACGGACCGCTCCGTCAGCCATTGCTTCGATGAACATGTAAACATATGCCGGGGCCGAGCCGCTTATTCCTATTACCGCATCGATCAAATATTCAGGAACAACCTCTACTTTTCCTATTCCTTTAAAAATTTCCACTACGGTTTGCAAATCGTCTTCCCCCGAGCCCTTGCCTGGAACAACAGCAGTCATTCCCTCTCCTACAAGCGCTGGAGTATTCGGCATTGTCCTGACAATGCGCTTGTCCTTGCCTAAAATTCCTTCTACGAAAGCCAAGTTTATTCCTGCGGCTATTGTGACTATTATCTGGTCTTTCCGAACGGATCCCTTTATTTGTTCGAGAACCGGCTTGTAAATGTTCGGCTTGACTGCCAGAACTACCACATCCGCATCTCTCATTAATTCGGTACTGTCTTCGGATACGTTTACGCCAAGTCTTTCTTTCATTTCGGCGGTCTTGCTGGAATCTTTGTCATAAATAAACACCTTGCCCGCTTCCATTAAACCGTTCTTTAAAATTCCTTCCAAGATTCCGCGGCCCATATTTCCGCATCCGATTATTCCAATTGCTTTGTTCACCCTGCACCTCCATATATATTTCCATATTATCCCGTTTAATCGGTTCATTCAGGCATAAGATTCCATCCAATCCGACACCTTCCGACACGCTTGATTTATTTATCACACATTGATATTTTATAGCTTGGTTAAATAATTGTCAAATATCCCGCATCAATCGAGCTTACTGCTTTCTGTCATTTGATTACCCTGATTGCCCTGTCTCCCACTTTTTCATATGACAAGGAAGCCAAATCCTTTTCATTAACCGTAAATGTTTCAGCATCTCCGTCAGAAACAAATCTTTTTTCCGGATGGTTGTCAAAATCCTCCAGCCAATAGCGGATCCCGAACTTCTCATTGCTTGCGTGAACCCTGTTTAGGTATTGAAAATCCGTCTTCATATCTATAGGCGACCGTTCGGGCTGCCATCCCACTGCGAAAACAGCTTCATTCCTGTATTCATTCCCTTCAAACCGCCCTTGGGCTATCGCGGCTCTCGCCTGGTCATCCTTGGGCCTTCCGCCATACGGAAGGGCCAAAGCCCTTATTCTGTATCCAGGCACCTTTTCCTCAATAAAACGGTCGATCTTGCCCAAACTTTTCATTATTGCCTCGGGTCCCAATTCCGAAAGATTTTCATGCCCGTAACTGTGGCTTTCTATCTCAAAGCCATTGTCGACGAGATATTTCAACTTGTATTCCAGATATTCGCCCTGTCTGAATGGATTTGTCCCGAAAAGGCAAAATGCCGATGTCCTTCCAAAGTCGGGATGTTCCTCTGCGAATGCATTGATTATTCCAACAGCGCAATCCGGATCTATAACAAATTCTCCATTCTCCTCGATTATGTTGAAATTTGAGAGCGTTCCGTCGTCGAATGTTACTACCACGGGAGTCATCCCCGCACCGACATCGATGTTCCCGTCGATATAATCCGATACGCTTATAAGGCGGTAGCCCTTTTCATACAGCATCTCCAGGTCTTGCCTGAAGTTTTACCTTGACCTTACATAGTTTTTTTCTTCATCGGAAATGCTGTGGTACATCACTATCATTATTTTCCCCATTTCATTTACGCCCAACGACTTTAAATCCGCATCGCTCAGAATTTGACCCGCCGCTTCTTCTTCGGGTTCAGTCAATTCCTCGAATCCGGTTTCAATCGGTTTTTCGGCTTCCGCCTCGATTTCCTTAGCAGCGCTTTCCTTATTCGCACAGCCAGACAGCGCAATCGACAAAATCAATCCCACCATAACAACCGATCCCATTTTAAAATTTACTGTTTTCATTTTTTGTATATCCTTCCCTTGGGACATGCGGCAATGCATATGCCGCACACGGATCCTCTTCCTATGTGTTTGTAATGTTTGGACATGTGGTCGGAGCAAGCCTTTGCATCGACTATTTCACGCCTTGCCATTCCGGCCTCCCAATTTTTACCTGTCAATGCCACCGCCGGACAAGCTTTTACGCACAAGTCGCATGAAAGGCAAGCAGACTTTGTAACCGGTTTGTCAACCGGCAATACCCAATCGGTCAACACTGTCCCAAGGCGAACCCGGGGCCCGAATTCCGGTGTTACCAATAATCCGTTTTTACCGACCCAGCCCAATCCGGAGCTTGTTGCAGCGGTCTTGTGCGGGAAGAAACCTTCGTAATATGCGCCGTTTGCATTTATCGACTGCGACGATGCAACCGGAAAGTAGCGGTAACCCATACTTTCAATTTCTTTTCCTATCTTC
>PKTO01000020.1 GCA_002869095.1 Clostridiales bacterium | reverse complement strand
TGTTTTTATGGAGTCCCGGCTGCACATAAAACTGTTCGGAATCCTCTATGTTCAAACGAAAAGATATTCTTACGATTTTAGTGTCATTTGCGATCCCCTGCAAAGACATCTCGTCACCACTGTTCCAAATTTGTGTGAACGGCGGATCAATATCCACAGGTCTCGACAACATGGTGGATATTGCTGTCGAAGCCGATCCGATCATCTGGTTCATTGCTTCTGAAACTGCACTCAATTCGATTTCGGACAATTCTTCATTTGGATTGCTTCCGTCGCCGCCCATCATCAAATTGGCAATGATTGAAGCGTCCCTTATGTTCATGAGAAGAACATTCGTACCCCTCAGCCCCGATTCAAATTGTACTTGAAGCAAAATGTACGGAGTCTCGAATTCTGCGACCAACTCCTTGAAAGTGGTTGTCAGCACTTGCGGCGTAGTTATGTTCACCGCTTTGTTCAACAATGTGGACAAGGCAGTAGCTGCTGTAGACATCGAGATGTTGCCCACTTCTCCCATTATGTCCTTCTCCTCATCGCTGATGCCTTTCTCTTCTTCCATGTTATCCACTTCCATGCTCTTCTTGAGCAATGAATCTATTTCCTCCTGCGATAAAAAATTGTCGCCCAATTAATCCACTTCCTTTCCGGCATAATCCACAACCTGAACCGCCAGCTTGTTTTTATGGAGTCCCGGCTGCACATAAAACTGTTCGGAATCCTCTATGTACATTTTCATGGGCTCCCCGGCCTGAACATCCAATTGAAACACATCTCCACATCTAAGTTGCATAAATTCCTCAACTGTTATTTCCGTTTTGCCGAGTTCGACTATCATGTCAACCTGGCTTCCGCTTATAATCTGTTCAATATCCGACCGATTCTGCCATTCCGAAGTCATCTTTTCTGGGATTTTGTAATGATTCGTGTGAAGCTTGTCGATATACCTCCCAAAAGCCCTGTACGGAATGCACATGTTCATTAAGCTCAATTCCTCATTGATTTTGACCTTGAATGTTATAAGAACAACCGCTTCCTCGTAAGAGAAAATCTGATTCAATTGCGGATTTGTCACCAGCCCGTCAACTTTAGGTTCCAAATCCAAAAAATCATCCCAGGCCGTCTTGTTCTTGTCCACCATCATTCCGAGTATGTCCTCCAGAATACCTATCTCTATTTCAGTGAATTCGCGAAGATTAATATTCTTGCGCAACATTCCTCCGCACAAAAGATCCACCATTTGAAACCCGAGATTTGGATTTGCTTCCAAAACCATAAGCCCCTTGAGCGGTTCCATTATGAAAATTTCCATGAGTGTCGGATTCGGAATTGAACCTATGAATTCTCCATAGCTTATCTGCTCAATGGAACCCACAACCATATCCACATTCGCCCTCAAATAGTTGGATAATATGTTGGAAAGAATTCTTGAGTAATTGTCATATATTGATTTTATCGCATTGATATGATCCTTGGAAAACTTGTTCGGCCTTCTGAAATCGTAATCCCTTATCCGCCGCTTTTCTTCCTCAATTATCAACTCATCGGACTCCACCGTTCCGCTTGAAATGGCGTTTATCAATGAGTCTATTTCCTGTTGCGATAATGTCTTGTCCATTCAAGCACCTCGTTCCGCGGGTTCTATTTTAAAGCCTTGCTTATCGCTTCAACAACCCGTTCCCCATTAAATGGCTTCACAATAAAATCCTTCGCGCCCGCTTTTATCGCATCCATAACCATTGCCTGCTGACCCATCGCGCTGCACATGATGACTTTTGCCTGCGGGTCGATCTTCCTTATTTCTTTCAAAGCCTCTATCCCACTCATTTCCGGCATTGTTATATCCATCGTCACGATATCGGGGTTTAAATTTCTGTATTCCTCGACTGCCTTTATTCCGTTTTCAGCCTCACCTGCAACAGTAAAACCGTTCTTTTCAAGAATATCCTTGACCATCATTCTCATAAATACAGCATCGTCCACTATCAATACATTGTTAGCCATTCGTTAATCCTCCCGCAAATTAAAATTCTTTCACTGCAACTTTTTCTTTTTCTATTTTTCTAACGGTCAAAAGACCTGTTTCTAGATTGAAATGAAGTGTGCGGCTTCCATGTCCGCCTACATCCTTTTTCTTGACCGGTATATTCATTTTTTTTAGAATGTCGCAAACAGCTTTTATGTTCTGCCCGCCTATGTCCAATCCACGTCCGCATTCCCGAGTTCCAAACATGCTGGCTCCTCCGGCAATTTTTGCCCATAGGCGCCTTTTGACAGCCCCTTGGCTTTCGAGGTTTGTTACCATCCTTGGCAGTCCTGTGTCCGCAAAACGAAAATCATTATTCGAATCCTCAAATTGTCGACTGTCCGGAAGCAGTATGTGTATAAGCCCTCCTGTTTTAGTGACTTCATCATACAGTGCCACTCCCATGCACGAACCCAATCCGTATGTCGTCAGCACTGCCGGTGCAGACGCGATTCTGTAGTCTGATATGCCCACAATCAACTGATCCATCATTCGCGTCCTTTCGTTTCCTTGAGTAAACTTGCTATGGTTCCATAAATGTTGTCGAGTGATTCCTGCCGTTCGACTGCTCCCAACTCGTACGCCACCTTTGGCATTCCGTAGACAACACAACTTTTTTCATCCTGTCCCACGGTTCTTGCCCCGCTCTTTCTAAGCGAAAGCAACCCTGCCGCTCCATCGTTTCCCATTCCCGTAAGAATCACGCCTATTGTCCTGTTGCCTGCGACTTTTGCAAGAGATTCGAACATCACATCCACCGAAGGGCAATGTACGTTGACCTTATTTGAATCATTTTGCTCTTCCATTTCAATCCTGTACGAACCCTTTCTTTGAACTGCTCTTAAATGGTATCCACCCGGAGCAATCAGAACTTTTCCTGGAATTATCTCGTCCCCGTCCTCAGCCTCCTTAACCTCTACCCTGCAAAGGTTGTTCAGTCTTTCTGAATACAATTTCGTAAAAACCGGCGGCATGTGCTGTACGATTACCGTTCCCGGCATATTGGCAGGAAATGATTGCAACACGGTTTGAATCGCTTTCGTCCCGCCCGTCGATGCCCCGATAGCAATTATTTTCCGCTTTGCCTTTTCAAAATCATCATGGTTAATGCCAAATTTCTCAGCCCTTTTATGGTATCCTATTTTAGCCGTCGAAGCTATCTTAATCTTTACAATCACTTCTTTGGCGAATGCTTCCACATTCTGACTGCTTTTGGGCTTTCCTACAAAATCAACAGCCCCCGCAGCCAACGCATCAAAAACTCTGTCAGTAACTGAACTGATCACAACCGTAGGCAAGGGATATTGCGGCATTAGCTTCTTTAAAAAATCTATTCCGTTCATCCTCGGCATTTCAACATCAAGTGTCATCACGTCCGGTCTGAATTCCACTATTCGATCCCTCGCCTCAAAAGGATTTGAGGCAACCGCAACCACCTCCAACCCTGAATCATTCGATAGATTTCTTCTCAACACTTCCCTAAAGACACTCGAGTCATCTGCAATCAATACTTTTATCTTCTTCTTTCTGTCCATTTCTATCCCTTTCTATAAATCGCCGGTTGTATGTATTGAAGATTCGATTGGCTCCTGTCTATGCTTTCGGAATGTCCTATGAAAAGATATCCCCCGGGTTCCAAATAATCATAGAATTTATTGACCAATTCCATTTTCGTCGACATATCAAAATAAATCATTACATTTCTGCAAAAAATCAAATGGAATTTTCTTTTATACGGAAAATTGCTCATCAAATTGAATCTCCTGTAAATTATTTCTTTCCGGATTTGGTTGTCGACTCTCATAAATTCACCGTCGTGCGGCACAAAATACTTCATTCTCCACATATCTGGAAGATAGCTCAGACTGCTCTTGGCATAAATCCCCGCTTTCGCTTTGAGCAAGGCGCTTGTGGAAATATCCGTTGCCAGTATTTTAGTGTCCCACAAGCTTTTTTCGTTCCCAAAAAACTCCGAAAGAATCATCGCAGTAGTATACGGTTCCTCTCCGCTTGAACATCCCGCACTCCATATCCCTATATCTCTGCGATTCTTTTCCGTGATTTTCAATTGCGGAAGAATAGTATTTTTAAGATATTCAAAGTGCTTCTTTTCCCTATAAAAGAAAGTATGGTTCGTCGTGATTTTATTAAGCAATTCGATTACGGATTCACCTGATGAATCCTTTTCTATGAAATGAAAGTACTCCATGAAATTTTCAAATCCGTGATTTTCAATAACGCTGTTGAGCCTGCTTGTCATCAGCGTCTTTTTTTTACTGGTCAAATTTATTCCGAAATTAGACTTTATGTACTCCGAGAACACTTGAAATTCTTCTTGGGTTATTTGCATGTCTTTCACCTTTTTCCATCATTATTCCTCATGCTTTATCAACTCTGCACAATTAAGAATTGCCACAACTTTATTATTCCCCTTGTGAAATCCTTCCAAATAGCCCTCTTGTCTGTTGCGCCCCAATTCCGGCACATCCGATATGGAATTGTCCTCTATGGATACAACTTCGGAAACGCTATCGACAATCAATCCCACAGTCATCTCTTCAACACTCAATACTATTATACAAGTCCTGTCATCATATTCAATCGACTTTCGTTTGAATTTTGCTCTTACTTCCATCACAGGGACAATCTGACCCCTAAGATTGATCACTCCCTTTACATAATTCGGTTGCCCCGGAATCTTGGTTATGTCTAGAATGTTTATGATTTGAGTTACATAGTCTATGTCCAATCCGTATATTTCTTCGCCGATGGTGAATGTCAAATATGTCATGGCAGAATTGTTTACAACTTTTTCTTTTTCGTTCATTGCCGCATCATTCACTTCAAAACCCCCTTCAATAATTTCCAAAATCGTTACTGTCGATTTCGATTCCCTTTAACCGTTCTTCAATTTCAATCTCTTTTTCCATCGATTGCTTCTCTATTGGAATGTCCTTTCCCTTGGAAGAAAAACTTGCCCTGTTTCTTTTCTCAATTTGAATCTATTAGCAAGCTCCGCGAGAGTCTTTGCTTGCGATGTCATATCTTCGCTCGCCGATGCGCTCTCCTCCGCAGTAGCCGTGTTTATCTGCGTAACATTCGTCACCTGGTTGATGCCTTCGCTAATTTCGGCGACTGCTGAGGCCTGTTCGTTTGATGCCTCGGCTATTTGTCCCACTATTTCAACGGCTTCATCGACCCCGGCCACTATTCTTTCAAGCGCATAGGAGGTGTCCAAAGCCAGTTCGGTTCCCTTCTTGACTTTTTCAAGCGAATCATTTATCATCTCCGTGGTCTCGTTGGCTGCAGTGGCGCTCCTTGCAGCAAGGTTCCTGACTTCCTCTGCCACTACCGCAAATCCTTTGCCGTGTTCTCCCGCACGCGCGGCTTCAACCGCAGCGTTAAGGGCCAATATGTTTGTTTGGAATGCTATCCCGTCTATAACCTTTATCACTTTCGATATGTTGCCCGAAGCTACGTCTATAGCTTCCATGGCTTTCACCATCTCGTCCATTTTTCGATTTCCCTCTTTAGCTATTCTACGGGTGTCCACCGATATTTCATTTGCCTTGTTCGCATTTTCCGCATTCTGACGAGTCTGTTCTCCCACTTGTGTCATTGACGCGGATATCTCTTCCACCGAGCTTGCCTGTTCGGCCGCTCCCTGCGAAAGGTTCTGGCTCGAATCTGCAACCTGAGCCGATGCAGTCTCAACCTGGTTTGCGGCTATGTGTATGTCTCCCATAATATCATTAAACTTCCCTATTATATTGTCAAGCGATTCCTTTATCCTTGAAAAATCACCTCTATAATCTCTCTCGATTGCGACGTCTAGATTGTTGGATGCCATTTCATTCAAGACTTCTGAAATCTCTTTTACGTATCCACCAATTGTCTCTCCCATAGAATTCAATGCTTCCTTTATTGCTCCATGGTCGCCCTGATAGTCCCCGTTCACCCTGCTGCCCAGGTCCCCGTCAGCCATCGCTTCCAACACCGTAGACGCCTCCCCTATCGGAGCTATAACCGTATCAAGCATATGGTTGACTCCTCCTAGAATCAAACCGTATTCTCCCGGCACCTTGCCCGCATCTGTCCTAAAACTCAAGTTGCCAATATCCGCCATTCGCGTCAATGTTTTGATTTCATCATCTATTGTATATATGTTGTTTCTTATACGGTTGACCAACTCCATGAATCCAATAAATTCGCCCTTGTAGTCGCTTGTATCTATTTCATCCGGAAAATCTCCTTCTGCCATCATGGTGAAATACCCCGCCAAGTTATTCAGCGGATCTCCAAGATAGTCCAATATGGCATTGACACCTTCAAGTATCTCCGCATAGCTTCCCTTCAAGAAACCAATCTCTGCTCTTTCGGAATGGTTGCCTATATTTCCCTGTCCTTTTAGATAAAGTAATTGATCTATTAGAGCCTGCAGATTATCTCTCATGAAATTTATATTTCTGCCTAATATGTCTTTTTCCGAAACTATTTCCAAACCAATATCCAGATTGCCTTCGGCTATTTTCTGAACAGCTTTCGCCTGTGTTTTTAGTTTTTCAGCCATATTTTGGAATGCTTTTGCCAGTTGCCCTATTTCATCATCTGTTTCCTTGATATCAAACTGCGTTTCCAAATCGCCTTCAGCCAATCTTCCTGCAACTTCCGTCATCTCTTTGATAGGCACAAGTATTCCCTTCCTCATATACAGATACAGCCCTATTCCGCATGCAAGCACAAGCAACATCATCAAAAAAATATATATGCTTGATTGCACACTGTTTATATTAAGAATCCCAACAAATATTGCCAAGCATATAATCCCCATTGCAATCGATATTCCTG
>PKTO01000113.1 GCA_002869095.1 Clostridiales bacterium | reverse complement strand
TTCAAACAGAGTGGACGACAGGATAAGGTTCCTGTTGGGCAGCCTGTTCGAACCCATTGAGGAGACGGGCGAAAAGATGGACGCCATAGTCTCCAACCCGCCCTACATTCCGAAGGCCGAAATCGAAACCCTGCAAAGGGAAGTTTCATCGCACGAACCGAGGGGAGCTCTAGACGGGGGTGCTGACGGGCTCGATTTTTACCGCATAATAGCGCTGGATTCGCCAAAGTTTCTCAAGCCCGGAGGCAGAATCTACCTCGAGGTGGGCGCGGGCCAGGCGATGGAGGTTGAAAATTTGCTCAAACAGGTGAAATGCAGGGGCCAATCGTGTTATAATAATATACTGAGGATAAAAGATTTGGCCGGCATAGAAAGGGTCGTGAAGGCGTCCCTGGGGCCGGAAAAAATAGAAGAAACAATAAGAACGGAGTGAAGCAATGCTTGAAAAACTGGAATTCATACTTGAAAAATACCAGAATCTCAACGAAAAAATTTCCGATCCGGAAATCATAAACGATCAGCCTACTTGGCAGAAATACATCAAGGAGCACGCCGAGATCGAGCCGATTGTTGCAAAGTACAAGGAATACAAGGAAGTAAAGGAGGCCCTCGACGAGACTGACGAAATCATCCGAAACAGCGATGACGAAGAGCTCCGGGAGATGGCCAAGATGGAACTGCCCGAGCTAGAGGAAAAGTACGAGACGATGAGCGATGAAATAAAGTTCATGCTGATACCCAAGGACCCCAACGACGAGAAGAACGTAATAGTCGAAATCCGCGCGGGAGCCGGAGGGGACGAGGCGGGTCTGTTCGCCGCGGAAATTTTCCGCATGTATGTGCGTTACGCAGAGCGAAGCCACTGGAAGACCGACATCATGAACACAAACGAAACAGGGGTCGGAGGACTCAAGGAAGTCGTTTTCATGATAAAGGGCAACGGGGCCTATTCAAAGCTCAAGTACGAGAGCGGAGTCCACAGGGTTCAGAGGATACCCCAGACCGAATCGGGCGGAAGGATACACACATCCACGGTGACCGTGGCGGTTCTTCCCGAGGTTGACGACGTAGAGGTTGAAATAAGCACAAACGACATCAGGGTGGACGTTTTCCGTTCGTCAGGAAACGGCGGCCAGTCTGTAAACACAACTGACTCGGCAGTAAGGATAACTCACTTGCCTACAGGTCTTGTAGTCACCTGCCAGGACGAGAAGTCCCAGCTCAAGAACAAAACAAAGGCAATGAAGGTGCTCAAGGCGAGGCTTTACGAAATGGAGCTCGCGGAGCAAAACGCGGAAATAGCGGACGCCAGGAAATCCCAGGTGGGCACGGGCGAGAGAAGCGAAAAGATAAGGACTTACAACTTCCCCCAAAGCAGGGTCACCGACCACCGCATAAACCTGACGCTCTACAAGATGGCATATATACTCGACGGGGACCTGGATGAAATAATCGAAGCCCTCACCACCGAGGACCAGGCCGCCAAGCTGAAGAAACTCAACTGATAATGAAAGGCAGCGAAATTGCTGCCTTTTGCTAAGCCAAAGGATTTTATCGAGAGGGGTGAAAAACGTGAAAAAGACCCAGATAATTTATATGGACCCCAGCCGGATTGATGGCGACAAGCTGGCTCATCCTGCAAAACTCCTCAGGGAAGGGGCTACCGTTGTGTTCCCCACAGAAACGGTCTACGGGCTGGGAGCCAACGCACTTTCAAAGGAAGCCGTAGGCAAAATATTCGTTGCCAAGGGACGCCCTTCGGACAACCCCCTCATAGTGCATATAGCGGAGAGGTGCGAGCTTGAGGCCCTCGTCAGCGACGTGCCCGAGGCGGCGGAGGCCCTAATGGCCGTGTTCTGGCCGGGCCCCCTCACAATGATTTTCAGGAAATCCGATGCGGTTCCGGAAATTGTTACCGCGGGGCTCGATACCGTGGCGGTCAGAATGCCGTCGCACCCTCTCGCAAAAAGGCTCATAAAAATGGCGGGAGTGCCTGTGGCGGCCCCAAGCGCAAACCTCTCGGGCAAACCCAGCCCCACCAGGGAGGAACACGTCTTAAAGGACCTTTTCGGGAAAGTCGACTGCATAGTGTGCGGAGGCGAAACCGCCGTTGGACTGGAATCAACCGTTTTGGACGTTACCGGCCGTGTGCCGGTGATACTTAGGCCTGGAGGTGTCACGCGGGACCAAATAGCTTCGGTCACCGGAGCCTGTCAAATCGACGAGGCCCTTTTGAAATCGGACAGCCCCTTGGTTCCGAAGTCTCCGGGAATGAAATACACCCACTACTCTCCCGATGCCGATGTATTCATGGCTGGCGGAGGCATAGACGAAATGGTCGGCGCCATATTGGGCGAGGCGGAAGAACTCAAAGCTAAAGGCAAAAAGGTGGGCATTCTTGCCACTGACGAAAACATGGGAAGCTACGAAGGCTTTACGGCGGTATCCCTGGGCAGCCGGCAAAGGCCGGAAGAAATTGCTTCAAGGTTGTTCATGGCCCTCAGGCTTTTCGATGAAATGAAAATGGACGTTATACTCTCCGAAACCATAGAAGAGGAAGCCATAGGAAGAGCCGTAATGAACAGGCTGAAGAAAGCCGCGGGCAACCGCTGGATCGAAAGGAAGTGAACCCGATGAAGGTATTGTTTCTATGCACTGGGAACACATGCAGGAGCCCTATGGCGGAAGGCATCTTCAAAAAGATGCTCAAGAAGGCGGGCGTAGAGGATGTTGAGGTTTCGTCAAGAGGCTTGGTTGCGGCCGTAGGAAAGCCGGTAGCCGAGAACGCTTTCCTGGCTGTGGGAGAAAAGCACATACGGATAGGAAACCATGTGGTCAGGCAGCTCAGCCGCGAAGACATCGAAGAAAGCGACTTGATCCTGACCATGACCAAGAGCCATGCATATCAGGCTTTCAGCATGTTCGCACAAAAGGACAGGCACATACATACACTGAAGGATTTTGTGGGCGGCTATGAAGAAAGAGACATAGCCGATCCCATAGGCGGATCCCTGGATGATTACAGGAAGTGCGCCAAAGAGATAGAGGAAGCCTTGGAAAAGGGCTTCGAAAAGATCATAAATTACAAAAGGGGAGAATAATATGAAAGTTGCATTGGGATCGGACCACGGGGGATTTGAACTTAAAGAAGCAATCAAGAAGCATCTCAACAGAAAGGGAATCGAGTTTGCCGACTACGGAACCTTCAACAACGATTCTGTGGATTATCCCGACTACGGAAGGATAACGGCAGAGGCTGTAATGAGCGGCGAATGCGACAGGGGAATAGTCTGCTGCGGAACAGGCATAGGAATATCGCTTGCGGCAAACAAGGTAAAGGGAATCCGCTGCGCGCTCGTATCGGAGGAATACTCGGCCAGAATGGCCAAGTCCCACAACAACGCCAACATGATTGCTATGGGCGGAAGAGTAGTGGGAGATGGAATAGCAACCGGAATAGTCGACGCATGGCTGGAAGCCGAATTCGAGGGCGGACGCCACGAAAGAAGAGTAGAGAAGATAATGGAGATAGAAGAGTAGAAAGGCAGATATCTGATATCAGATAACAGATATCAGTAAAAGATCAAAAACAATGAACAGGAAACAGATAACAGATAACAGATATCACAAAAGATTAAAAAAAGGATAGAAAACTGAAATCTGCACTTGGTACTTAAATCTTTTGAGTTTGATGGTTTTTCTGAAATCTGAAATCTGACAACTGATAACTGACATCTAAACTAATAGGAGGCTATAAATGGGTAAAGTACATGTAATGGATCATCCCCTCATTCAGCACAAGCTGACGTATCTAAGGGACATCAAGACGGGCGCAAAGGAATTCCGCGAGCTTGCAAAGGAAATGTCCACACTCATTGCATATGAAGCGACAAGGGACATTCCGCTTGAGGACATCGAAATCGAAACGCCGATCTGCAAGACCACAGGCAAGATAATCGCCGGCCGAAAAGTGGGCATCGTTCCCATACTCAGGGCAGGGCTTGGAATGGTTGACGGATTTCTGACCCTGATACCCGCTGCCAAGGTGGGCCACATAGGGCTTTACCGCGACCCCGAGACCCTTGAGCCGGTCGAGTATTACTGCAAAATGCCTGCCGATGTCACAGAGCGCGACTTGATAGTAGTAGACCCCATGCTTGCAACAGGCGGATCCGCCATAGCGGCAATAGGATTCATAAAGGACAGGGGAGTCCAGAACATTAAGCTTTGCTGCCTCATCGCAGCTCCGGAAGGCATAGAGGCGGTAACAAAGGCCCATCCCGACGTCGACATATACGTCGCCGCTGTAGACGAAAAACTCAACGACCATGCATATCTAGTTCCAGGCCTGGGAGACGCAGGCGACAGACTGTTTGGGACGAAATAGAGAAAAACAGATATAAGATATCAGGTATCACAAAAGAAAAAAAGATTACAAGCAGACAAAAGATGATATATGTGCATTAGATTTTTTGTTTTTCCTGAAATCTGACAACTGAGATCTGATATCTGTCACACCGAAGGAGTGACTTTATGCGACCCGACTGGAACCAGTATTTCATGGATATAGCCGAACTTGTGAAGACGCGCTCGACCTGCCTCAGGAGGCAGGTGGGGGCGGTGATCGTCAAGGACAAAAGAATACTCACGACAGGATACAACGGGGCGCCGAGCGGAATGCGCCACTGCCTGGAGCTTGGGGGCTGCCTGAGGGAACAGATGAAAGTCCCGTCGGGCGAGAGGCACGAGCTTTGCAGAGCGCTGCATGCCGAGCAGAACGCCATAATCCAGGCGGCCTACCACGGAATAAGCATACAGGGGGGAACCATGTATGTCACCCTCCAGCCCTGCTCCCTTTGCGCCAAGATGGCGGTCAACGCGGGCATCGAAAAAATAGTGTTCAAGGGCAGCTATCCGGACGAGCTTTCAATGGCAATCCTTCAGGAAGCCGGAATAGAGCTTGTGCTCTATAAAGATTAAACTTGAGTGACAAAAAATTGCCTGTCATTGCAAAAAAAAATGCTAGTGATAGAATGTAAGAGTGAAGCAGGAAGAAAACAGGTAACAGGTAACAGGTAACAGGTAACAGATAACAGTTAAAAGATTAAAGATAAAAGATCGAACAGCTTGACATCTGACATCTGACATCTGTACTTATGCATTTGTCTTTGTATTTACTGACATCTGCCAACTGTCAACTGACATCTAACAGGGGTTTAAACCATGGAAATATACATACTGCCGATTCTTGTTTCGGCCATTCTAACCTATATAATGACGCCCTTCGTCGAGAAGCTTGCCCGAAAGGTCGGTGCAATGGACGTGCCGGAGGACGACCGCAGGGTCCACAAGAGCCCCATTCCCAGAATGGGGGGTTTGGCCATTTATTTGGCTTTTGTTGTGACCCTTGTTGCTTTTGCGGGAGTGGACAACAAGACCACAGGCATAATACTTGGTTCAACCATGATTGTCGGAATCGGAATAGTGGACGACATAAGAGGAGTCTCCGCCAAGGTAAAGCTGCTTGTTCAAATTTGCGCGGCCCTTGTTCTGGTGCATTTCGGCATAAGGATAGACTTCTTCACAAACTTCTTCGAATCTGAAGGACTCATATACCTGGGCAGCCTAAGCGTACCGATAACGGTTTTCTGGATAGTCGGCATAACAAACACATTCAACCTCATAGACGGCTTGGACGGACTGGCTGCGGGAATCTACACAATATCAGCCGTGACGCTTTCATACATCGCATACGTGAACGGAATGCATGAAACAGCATTGGTCACTCTGATACTTGCCGGAGGATGCCTGGGATTTTTGCCCTTCAATTTCAATCCCGCAAGAATATTCATGGGGGATACGGGAAGCCTGTTTCTGGGCTTTGTGCTGGCGGCAATTTCGATAGAGGGTGTAATCAAAGGTGCTACGGCGCTTACAATGGTGCTGCCCATACTCGCTATGGGACTTCCCATAATGGATACAACCCTTGCCATATGCAGAAGGGTCATAGGTGGAAAATCAATAATGGAGGCCGACAAGAGGCATCTTCACCATAAATTGCTTTCAGCAGGACTTTGCCAGAAGCGCGCCGTTCTTTTGATGTACGGGATAAGCCTCATGCTTGGCATGAGCGTGGTTTTTCTTATGAACAGCGAATACATCAGCGGATTCGGAATGATTGCGGCCACACTGGTCCTTGTAATGGTCCCTGTCGTCGCCGAACAGGCAAGAGCGGGGAGAAAATAGGTCATGATGTACGAAATCGAGCTTTCAAAGTGTCTTTGCGCAAAAAACCTGATTATATAAAATGATCGGGTTTTTATGTTTATTAATAGATAACAGAAATCAGGTATCAGGTATCAGATGACAGGTATCAGATAAAAGATAACAGATAATAGATAATAGGGAACAGGAAGTAGAAAAAGACTCGGTGTTGTTTGATGCTTTGTTTTTAGTCTTTTGCATTTACTGGCACCTGACATCTGATATCTGACATCTGCACTTGTCTTTGCATTTACTGACATCTGTAACCTGAAATCTGATATCTTACATCTGACATCTGCACTTATAAAGGAGTCCAACATGATCAAAATAATATCGGTTTTCGGCACGATGCCGGAAGCGATAAAAATGGCCCCGGGCGTAAAAAAGCTGGAGAATTGCCCATACATAGACGCGAAGGTATGCGTCACTGCCCAGCACAGGGAAATGCTCGACCAGGTGCTGGACCTGTTCAGGATTGTGCCGGACTACGACCTGGACATAATGAAAAGCGGGCAGACCCTGTCCGACATAACCTGCAGGGTGCTGAAGGGCATAGAGGAAATGCTCCAAGTCGAGAAGCCAGACATGATTCTGGTTCACGGGGACACAACCACCACGTTTTC
>PKTO01000201.1 GCA_002869095.1 Clostridiales bacterium | reverse complement strand
AGCATCAAATCCCCCTCGCAAACATACTGCCCCTCTTCAACGAAAACGCCTGTAACGTTTCCTCCAACTTCTGCAGAAATGACAATCGAGTCGGCTTCGACAATTCCTGTGTATCTGTTTTCATCTCCGGCATTGGATGCGAATGCCACTAATGCAAGAATCGCAGCCACGAAAAGCACCGGTATGGCTATCCTGAGCTTTTTCATTTTTCTTCCCCTTTCAAAATCCCTCTCATGAACATATCCACCATGTTTTCAATTTCTGTATCTATGCCATCGTTTGTGTCAATAAGCTCAGGCAGCATCTTTTTCTGGACTATCGTCAATAATACGACTCCCATGAAAGACCTTATTATTGCCGTGTAGTCAAGATCGCTTCTTATGTCGTCCCTTTCTTCAAGCAGAGAAGACATTACTTTTGCATAGTGCGCTATCCTGGGCATGACTTTTTCTATGAAAATATCCCTCACATCTTCATGATACTGGATTTCTATCACAAGCATCTTGAACATCTGAAAATTCTTATCGATCATGCTGTACCTGTCTTTGAAGAGTTTTCGGAACAAGTCTTCGGTAGGCATTTCTTTGTTGTTCTTCACAATTCCGTCAACGCTTTCAAAAACAGAATCGAGCGATATCTGTTCAATAAAATCCAATATGGTCTCATGCAAAAGACCTTTTTTGTTTTTATAATATTTAAACAAAACAGCTTCCGAAACCCCTGCCGAATCGGCTATTTCTCGAGTTGTCGAAGCCGCATAGCCCTTTTGGGCGAAAATTTCAGCGGAGCTCCTGATCAATTTGCCTTTTGTTTCATCCGATTTCCCCATACGCCCCCCTTTAGTGAGTGAGTACTTACTTTTTATATTTTACATCATATTATTCATATGTCAAGAAGCAAAAGAATACCCGGCTTTTAATAAAGCCGGGCATTCTTAACAACACATTCATTGAAGCGCTTGCGATTATTCTATTTTACTTTACCTTGAGTGAAATTTTTTCGTCTTCAAGGTCCACCAGGACCCTGCTTCCCGAGACTACTCCTCCCTTTAGTATTTCTTCTGACAATTTGTCCTCAACCTCTTTGGTTATTACTCTTTGGAGTGGCCTTGCGCCATATTCCTGGTCGAAACCCTTGTCCGCGAGAAACTTCTTCGCCTCGCCGGATATCTCTATTTCGATTTCCATTGTTTCAAGCCTTGAGGATAGGTCCTTCAGCATCAATTCCACAATTTTTTCTATATGGTCCTCGTTCAATTGATGGAATACGATTATTTCGTCAATCCGGTTAAGGAATTCGGGCCTGAAGCGTTTCTTGAGTTCTGTTTTGACCTTTTCCTTCATGTTTTCGTATTCGTTTTCGCCGCCTGCCACAAAACCCAGGGTTGTCTGCTTCTTGATGCTTCTTGCCCCAACATTCGAAGTCATTATGACCACAGTGTTCTTGAAATCAACCGTTCTGCCCTTGCTGTCCGTCATGCGCCCGTCGTCAAGAAGTTGCAGGAGCATGTTGAACACATCGGGATGGGCCTTCTCTATCTCATCGAACAGTATGACAGAGTAAGGTTTTCTCCTTATTTTCTCTGTCAACTGGCCTCCGTCGTCGAATCCCACATACCCGGGAGGCGAACCAATCAATTTTGAAACGGAATGCTTTTCCATGTACTCGCTCATGTCGACGCGAATCATGGCTTCCTCGTCGCCGAAAAGAGCTTCGGCCAAGGCCTTCGAAAGCTCGGTTTTGCCGACTCCCGTCGGCCCGAGGAATATGAAGGACCCCACGGGCCTGTCAGGGCTCTTGAGCCCGACCCGGGCACGCCTGACGGCTTTAGAAACAGCCTCTATAGCCTCATGCTGACCTATAACCTTTTCATGAAGAATGTTCTCCAGATTCAAAAGCCTTTGAGACTCAGCCTCCGCAAGCTTTGCAACCGGAACTCCTGTCCACACTGACACTATTCTTGAAATGTCGTCGCGGTCAATTTCAGCATTTCTTTCATGCTTGCCTGAAAGCTTTTTGTACTCCTCCATTTCTTCCCTTATCGTTTTTTCCCTGTCTCTTATTTTTGCGGCCTCCTCGAAATTCTGAGTGCTGACAGCCTCCTCTTTTTCCTTTTTAAGTGTTTCAAGCTCGTTTTCCATCTTTTCGATTTCCGGCGAGCGGGTTGAAAGTCCGACCCTCAATTCGGATGCCGCCTCGTCTATAAGGTCTACGGCCTTGTCAGGCAAATACCTGTCGGTGATATAACGGTCGGAAAGCTCGGCTGCGGCCCTCAGGGCCGAATCCGTTATTTTGACTCCATGATGGACCTCGTACTTGTCCTTGAGGCCCTTCAGTATCATGACGGTTTCTTCTACAGAAGGCTCCTCGACCACAATTGGCTGAAACCTTCTTTCAAGAGCCATGTCCTTTTCAATATGCTTCTTGTATTCGTCTATTGTGGTTGCCCCTATTGCCTGCAGCTCGCCCTTTGCAAGAGCGGGCTTCAATATGTTGGAAGCGTCTATGGCCCCTTCGGCTCCACCTGCTCCGACTATTGTGTGAAGTTCGTCAAAGAAAAGGACAACATTCTTCTTTTTGTTGATTTCCTCAACGGCTTTTGTGAGCCGCTCTTCAAACTCTCCTCTATATTTGGCTCCGGCAACCATAAGGCCCATGTCCAGAGCTATTATCTTCTTGTCTTTCAATGTATCGGAAATATTCCCGTCGGCTATTTTCTGCGCCAATCCTTCGGCTATAGCCGTTTTTCCGACTCCCGGCTCTCCTATAAGAACAGGGTTGTTTTTTGTCCTCCTGCTTAAAATCTGAATGACCCTTTCTATTTCCTTTGTCCTTCCTACAACGGGATCAAGCTTGTTCAAAGCAGCCTGTTTTGTCAAATCCTTCCCGTATTTGTCAAGCATGGGAGTGTCGCTTTTCGGTTTTTCCCCGTCCGCCTGAATCTCCGCCTGTTTCTCGCCCATTAGATGCTTTCCCATCTGCTTTATGATCATTTCCTGGGAAATCCCCATGCTTACAAGAAACTTGTTCGCCAGCGATTCTTTTTCATTTGTCAAGGATATTAGAATGTGCTCGGTTCCAACGTAATTGTGGTTGAGCCTTCTGGCTTCGATCAGGCTCCTCTCAAAAATTCGTTTTGTCCTCGGGGTGAAGCCCATTATTTCCGTAGACTTTTCACCCATACCTATATATGTCTTTATCATGCTCCTTATATCTTCCGCCCTTACTCCGAGTCCGGAAAGAACCTTGAATGCCACCCCGTCCTTTTCATTCATAAGGCCAAGAAGCATATGCTCTGTACCCACATAGTTGTGATTCAGCCGAGCCGCCTCGGATTTGGAATATTCTATGCTTTTTTTTGCCTTTTCGGTAAAATTTTCAAACATTGACGCCATTCCCAATCACCTCCGTTAATTAAAGAATTCCCTTATTGTTGAAGCTCTTTTCTCCGCAGAGTCAACCGTTTCGCCTTTGCCCGCAATCTGCATGTCCTTTATCAAAACATCCAAATCATTCATTTCGACGCCGCCGACCAGCTCCAGATCGACTCCAAGGCGGACACGTGAAAGCAATTTCATGCTTTCCGGCCTGTTTATCAGCCTGGCGCTCGACAGTATTCCCAAAGCCCTGAATATGACGTCTTCTGTTCTTGTCCTTTGCTTTGCCATGAGGTATTCCCTTGTTTTTATTTCCTTGTCCATGACTTGCTTGGTTATCCTCTCCAAGTCGCCTATTATCTCCAATTCGGTTCTGCCTGTAGTTATCTGGTTTGAAATCTGATATATGTCTCCCTCGGCCTCTGTTCCTTCTCCATAGAGCCCTCTGACTGTAAGGCCTATTGTATTTGTTATGTCGAATACCCTCTTGATGTATTTTGTCGATGCCAGAGCCGGAAGGTGAAGCATTACGGAAGCCCTCATTCCAGTCCCTATATTGGAAGGACAGGCGGTCAAATATCCATAATTTCCGTCAAATGCGTAATCCAGATTTTCCTCAATCAAATCGTCTACAGAGTCTGCTTCTCTCCATGCATCTTCAAGGTTGAAGCCCTTGACAACCGTCTGTATCCTCAAATGGTCCTCTTCGTTTACGAGTATGGAAACAGTCTTTCCGCTGCTTATGAGAATTCCCCCAGTTTTGGGGTTCTTTATCAAATCGATGCTTATCAGATGATTTGCAAGCAAATCATCTTTTTCATCTTCATCCATGTCGAACACAAATTTGAATCCGAATCCGTATTTGTCGAGTTCTCCATTGGAATCCACCGCTTCCCTTACGGATTCGGCGACAAAGAGACCCCTTTCTTCATCCATTTTCCACGGGAAAGGGATTCCACTTATATTTCTTGCAAGCCTTATCCTGCTTGACAAGGCTATGTTACCGGAATCATTCAAATGCTTGTCTTGTTTTTCCATGCCGCACCTCAATTCGCCTGCATTTCCTCCAGCCTTTTTATTTGGTCCCGAAGCTCCGCAGCTCTTTCAAATTCCTCATTTTTTACCGCCTTGTCCATTTCCATCCTACACCTGTCAATTGTATTTTCCAAATGGTGTCTCTCTTCATATTTCCCCGGCACCTTTCCCACATGTCTGTCATTTCTGTGCAGTCTTTGTATTATTGGCCTGACCCTTTCATTGAAATGGCTGTAGCATGCAGGACATCCTATTCGCCCGGTTTCGGAAAACTCCAAAAAACTCATTCCGCATTCAGGGCAGGATGTGTCATTTTCGGTTTTTGCCGAATATGTTTCATCTTTCATCAGCTCTATGATTCCCTTCATTGTGTTGTTTGAAGGAATCTTGACCTTGAATATGAAGCCGAATTTCTCCTTTGCGCATTTTTCACACAAATGCATTTCCCTTTTGACTCCATTTTCCATTCGCGTTATATGAACTGTCGCCTTTGCTTTGCATATTTCGCATTCCATGCGTCACGCCTCCCTTTTTATAAGAGTAGCCAGCATGCTTTTTATTATTTCGGCCCTGACTCTGTTTCTGTTCTCTCCTGCAAATGTGAGTGCCCTGTCCTTCATCGCAGCATTCATTATTCCGGCTTCCCGACGGTTTATCAGCTTGCGTTCCAAAAGGGTTTCTATCAAGGCATTGGCTTTCATTTTGCTTATTGAACTCCCAACTGCAAGAAGTATATTGGATATGAAATCGTCTTCATTGTGCTTGATTCTTATTATCCTTATGCTTCCTCCTCCGCCCCTCCTGCTTTCAATGATATACCCTCTTTCCAGGGGAAATCTCGTAGTCAGGACATAATTTATTTGAGACGGTGCGCAATCAAAATAATTTGCCAATTCATTCCTTTGTATCTAAATGTCCCTGCTGCCCGAATCCTTAAGCATGTCTTTTATGAAAACCTCTATCAAATCGCTTAATCTGGCCACATGACCGCCCCTTTCCTCTTTGACTTTCTTTGACTTTAATTATATCATAAATCTTTACGTAAAAACAGAACGAAATCCAAAGGATTCCGTTCTGCCAATTCAACTCTTGTTTCTATTCTTCTTCTTTCTTATGCTCTTCGATGATTTTGTCGGCAAGATTCTTGGGAACTTCGTCATATCTTTCAAATTCCATTGTGAATTCGCCCTTGGCCTGTGTCATTGATTTCAAATCTATTGCATACTTGAACATTTCGGACATCGGAGCTTCCGCTTTTACTCGTTGCTCGCCCTTTCCTGCAGCTTCCATTCCAAGAATCCTTCCTCGCCTCTTGTTCATGTCTCCCATGATATCCCCGAGGTATTCCTCAGGTATTTTTATATCCACCTTCATGACAGGTTCAAGAAGAATCGGCTTGGCCTCCGATATGCCTTTTTTGAATGCCAGTGAAGCTGCAATCTTGAATGCCATCTCGCTCGAGTCGACCGGATGATATGAACCGTCGTAAAGAATCGCCTTTACGTTTACAACGGGATAACCCGCCAATGGACCGTGGTCTATTGAATCAATCAAGCCTTTTTCAACTGCAGGTATATAGTTCTTGGGCACCGATCCCCCGAATATTTTCTCCTCGAATTCGAATGCCTCCTGCGAAGGTT
Organism: Clostridiales bacterium; assembly: GCA_002869095.1. Taxonomy (GTDB): domain Bacteria; phylum Bacillota; class Clostridia; order Peptostreptococcales; family BM714; genus BM714. Next base: position 876 of record PKTO01000201.1, on the reverse strand, counting down.
CAAATTTTATATGGACATCTCCATACTGGCCGGCTCCTCCACTTTGTTTCTTGTGTTTGCCCTGAACATCCGATTTGCCTTTGATGGTTTCTCTATAGGCAATCCTCGGATCGGCAAGCTCAACTTCAACGCCATAATTATTTTTAAGCTTATTTGTGATTACGCCAATCTGCATATTACCAAGCCCGCCGATCAGGAGCTGTTTTGTTTCCTTGTTTCTTTCAAGAGTGAAAGTCGGGTCTTCAGATTTCAGCTTATGCAAAGATGTTCCGATTTTTTCTTCGTCGCCCTTGGATTTTGGCTCTATTGCCATGAACAGGTTGGCTTTTTTAAACCTTATTCCCTCGAACCGTATTGGATTCGACTTGTCGCAAAGCGTATCGCCTGTTTCGGCATATTGAAGCTTTGCAGTGGCTCCGATGTCCCCTGCCGTGATTTCATCTATTTCCAGCTGGTTCTTTCCCCTCAAAACGAATATCGTCCCGAATTTTTCTTTTTCGTCCTTGTTTGCATTAAGGAATTCCATGTCTTTTCTGGCTTTGCCAGAATAAACCTTGAACAAGGATATCTTTCCGACAAAGGGGTCGACTATTGTCTTGAACACAAGCGCAGAGAACGGACCATTCTCGTCAACCGCTCTTTCGGTCTCGCTTTCATCCTCGGGGTTTATTCCCCTGTAAACTCCATCATGCATGTCTTTCGGAGTCGGCATATAGTCGAATATCATGTTCATAACAGTGTGCATGCCGACACCTTTTTCCACAGAACCCAGAAGCACCGGCACAACAGCTCCTGACAACACGCCTTTTCTGAGGCCTGAGTGGATTTCTTCAGTTGTGAATTCTTCTCCTTCAAAGTATTTTTCCATCAGTTCTT
>PKTO01000315.1 GCA_002869095.1 Clostridiales bacterium | reverse complement strand
ATGTCCCTGTAGCGGTATTTTTTTTCGTCTGCCAGCCGAAGTATTTCACCTGCAGCATTTTCTATTTCCGAAAAGCGATTCTTTGCTGCAAAAAGCACTATTTTTTCAGGTTTGCCCTTATATGAAACAGTAGGATAGCTGTAGAAATGGTCTCTTAAAAAAGAGAGTTCCCCATTGTCGCTTGACGGTTGGCAAACTTCAAGCTCAAACGTCCCCCCTGCTTCATTAGACAATGCCTTTAACTCTTCGAGGGTTCTCAATGTGTTTGAAAACACATACGAGTCTCCACTCTCCCCCATGTCGCACGCAAGAGTAATTACAAGGCCTTCCGTTTTTTTCAAAAGAGCCTTGACAAGGCTTTTCTCACGTCCTGTGAATCCGGCAAAACCGTCCACATAAAACACCGTGTCTTTATAGCGATCCGATTCCATTAGTTTTTCTTCCGCAAGTTCATAAAGATCCCATGTATCGGAATATTTTTCTTTCAGTGCATTCTCCACATATTCATATGCGAAGGCTATGTCCCTCAATTTGCCTTTAAGCAATTCGAGTCCGCGTATTTCATCGGCAGTCGAAAGCAGTTCAAGGGGTTCTATCCCATTTTTTTTGAGTTCATTCAGAAAATCGTTCAGTTGGCTTATGAATCCCTGTTTCCTGAATGAGCCCTTGAATATACCGAAAGCCTCTCCGTTTTCTTCAAATGCCTTGCGGAGAAGCATTGTTTTTCCCAGGTCGCTTATGTGATTTGCCCCGAGTCCGCCTTCCACCTCCAGGATTCTATGCACCAGACGGCTGAAGCTTAAAACTTCCGCACCAAGAAAGCCCGGTTTGTCGAGCCTTTCAACCAGGTCTCGCTCCGCCTGAAAGCTGTATTGCTCGGGCACTATCAAAACCGTATCCATGCCCTGGCCTATTCTGTTTTTTATCAGTCCGTACAAGGCATCAGTCTTTCCGCTGCCCGCTCTTCCGGCGATTATTTTCATTCCCATTGCGAACCCCTTTTTCAATTATTGTCCTTCATGTAGTATTTCGATAAGCCAAAGCTGTTTCCCTTCACAATGAAACATAAAAAGGCACCCGCAATCGTTTGGCGGGATGCCCTTGCATGCAATCCGTTTCATTGCATTTTAAAAAATGCAGTATATGTTTTCTGACAGGCTTTCTTTGTAGTATAGTATAAAGGAATAACATTGACGGGAGGATGCTTGATGAACCTTTTACACATTATTATAATTCTGCTTGTCGGAATCTGCGCCGGATTCTTGAATACCCTGGCAGGAGGGGGCTCCCTCTTGACAATGCCAGCATTGATTTTCATGGGGTTGCCGTCTGCGGTTGCCAATGGAACAAACAGGGTTGCGCTCCTTTTTCAAAATGCAACAGCAACAGCAAACTTCAAACGCAAGGGGTATTTCGACTGGCGGCTCGTTCTTATGCTGGCTGTTCCCGCAGTGTTTGGGGCGGCATTGGGTTCGTCCATAGCAGTGGAAATACCCGACCATATATTCAACCGCCTGCTTGCCGGCGTAATGATAATGGTCCTTATGCTTATTTTGTTCAAACCGAAAGCAAAACAAAAAGAGCTGACGTCCCCGATGACATTCAAGCAAAAGCTTGCAGCAACAGCAGCATTTTTCTTCGTCGGACTCTACGGCGGGATTGTCCAGGCAGGTGTCGGTTTCATCATTATTGCCTCACTGACATGGATAACCGGATACGACCTTGTACGAATCAACAGCATAAAGGTATTCATAGTAGCCATTTATACCTTTTTCGCACTCGTCGTGTTCGCTACAAACGGCAAGGTCGATTTGATTCTGGGCCTTACATTGGCAGTGGGCAACAGTGCCGGCGCATGGATTGGAAGCAATTTCGCGGTCAAAAAAGGCGACCGCTGGATAAAAATAATCCTCACGTTCGCCGTCGTAGCAATGGCAATAAAACTTGTCTTTACTTCATGATTCGTTTTGACCGCCGGATTGCGGCAACTGTAAAACCCAAAACCAATGCGTATTGTATGACAAACGCATAGACGGTTCTTTTGACCGCCGCAATAAAAAACTCAATAGGAAGCATCTGTATCAATACATCCGTTTCAGGATTCAAAATCCACAGGTCGTTTGTAAAAAAAATATTGTGAAAACCGATGAAGTACTTTTGAAAATCGGTGGAAACCATTAGGGCAAAGGCGATTGCCGCTAAAACCACAGTAAAGCCCGATGCAAATATTGCCTTGGCGGGCTTTTTCATTTTCCTGCCGTCAATGGCATAAAGTATGAAAAGGCCCAAGACTACAAAGGCCAAAAAAACATTTCTCAAATAGAAGCCGGCCATAAAAAGCTTCTTCACATCCACCATGTGCAGCTTTTCCCTTTCGCCGAAAACCTCGACGCTTTCTCCTCCGATTACCGCCTTCATATCAAGCGAATCCGTCCGGTCTCTAAGATAGGCGATTATGCCTGCGCTTATTTCGGATAATTCCTTCGAATCTGTACCTACAGCTTCGGTTATGTTCGATTCTTCATGCATTTGCGCGTAAAAATTTTCATCGAAAGCAACCATTTCAAGGCTTGTGAGCAACAAAACCACCGGAAGCAAAATCGCCACCATGATCGTCAGGCTTCTTTCAAATATTCTCTCCACTTGAATCTCCTTCTTCCGGAACCCTTAATTTGGGGTTTCTTCTTTGGTATGGCGCCTGTCTTCGAGTGCCGTCATAAGCCTTATTATCTGTTTGACCGAAAAAAGCAAGTTTTCATTTGTCCTTTGAATGGCCGTTTTCAAGTCCGTCGCTTGTCTTTGTATGGAAAATGCGGCGGTGACTCCGCTTTTCTTCAATTGTGTGGAGTCGGCTGTGACCGCTCCCGCCAATGCTACAAGCGGCACATTCTTCCTTTTGCATCTGTATGCGATTCCCGATATGGCTTTACCCATGAGGCTTTGCCCGTCGATGCTTCCTTCTCCTGTAATGACCAAATCGGCTTCATCGAGCTTGGAGTCGAAGTCTGCGGCTTCAAGAATCAAATCTATTCCGCTCTCGAGTTTTGCATCGAAAAACGCCATCAGGCCATAACCCAGTCCCCCAGCCGCTCCCGCTCCGGGAATGTCCTTTAAGCTTTTGCCTGTCGCCTTTGAAACCACCGAAGAAAATTTCTCCAGATTTTTATCCAATGTTTCTACGATACAGCGGTCCGCCCCCTTTTGGGGACCGTATATGAAAGCTGCGCCCATTTCCCCCAAAAGAGGATTGTTGACGTCACAGGCAACCATTATTCGTGAATCCTTCAAGCGGGTATCCATATTCGCCAAATCGATGCTTTCTATTTTTCCGAGTCCTTCTCCCGTAGGCCTGACCCGGGCTCCGCTTTCATCAAGAAAGATGGCTCCAAGCGATGCCGCCATCCCTGTTCCTCCATCGTTGGTTGCACTTCCGCCTATCCCTATAATGAATTTCCGGCAGCCTTTTTCCAGCGCATCCAAAAGAAGCTCGCCCGTTCCAAGTGTTGTTGTATGAAGAGGGTTTTTTATTTTTGTAAGTGAAAGCCCCGAGGCCTGCGCCATCTCGATTACTGCGGTTCCATCCGGCAAAATCGCATAAAACGCTTCAACCGGCTCGAAATCCGGACCCGTCACTGTGCATTGTATTTTTTTGCCTCCGGCGGCCGCAAGATATGCGTCAACCGTTCCTTCTCCTCCGTCAGCCAAAGGGGTTTTGACAACGCGCACCCCCCTTTCACCGGAGGCGGCTTTTTCAATCAAGTCGCAAATCGCAGTCGACTCCATGCTTCCCTTGAAAGAATCAGGCGCGGCTAAAATAACATATTCCTTCATCAAATCGCCTCCATTTCAAACCTTATATTCTGGCAACCCCCGAAGCCCTTGCGGCTTCCATTACTGCCTCCGATACCGACTTCATTATTCTCTTGTCGAATGGTTTGGGCAAAATATTGTCTTCATTGATTTCGGAATCGTCTATTACCGATGCTATTGCTCTTGCCGCAGCTATTTTCATGGCCTCGTTTATGTCCGAAGCCCTAACATCCAAAGTTCCTCTGAAAATGGCCGGAAAAGCCAAAACATTATTGACCTGATTCGGGAAATCGCTTCTTCCTGTTCCTATTACTCTTGCTCCGCCTTCCTTGGCAAGATCGGGCATTATTTCCGGAACGGGATTTGCCATGGCGAATACTATGGCATTCTCTTTCATTGATGAAATCATTTCTTTTGTCACGATGCCGGGAGCCGATACTCCAATGAATATGTCCGAATCCTCCATTGCCTTTGCCAAGTCGCCTTTCATGCCGGAAAGATTTGTGATTTCGGCAATTTCTTTTTTCGCCCAGTTAAGCCTTTGGTCGCCTTTGCATATTATTCCCTTGCTGTCGCACATGACAAGGTCTTTGAACCCAAAGTCCAACAGAAGCTTGGTTATTGCAGTTCCTGCAGCTCCAGCACCGTTTACGACAACCCTCATGTCTTTTTCGTTTTTGCCGACTATTTTCAATGCGTTTATTATGCCTGCAAGCACAACAATGGCGGTGCCGTGCTGATCGTCATGAAAAACGGGTATGTCCATGATTTCCTTGAGCTTTCTTTCAATTTCAAAACATCTGGGAGCAGAAATATCCTCAAGATTTATGCCGCCGAAAACCGGCTCAAGCAGTTCAACCGTCCTTACTATTTCATCTACCTCATTGCTTTTTATGCAGACCGGGAAGGCGTCCACACCCCCGAATTCCTTGAACAATACGGCCTTTCCCTCCATCACCGGCAGAGCCGCGTCCGCGCCTATGTCGCCCAATCCGAGAACTGCCGAGCCGTCAGTAACAACGGCAACCATGTTGCCCTTGCTTGTATATGTATAAATGGAATCCGGATTTTCGTGTATCTTTCTGCAAGGTTCCGCCACTCCCGGTGTATAGGCCGTTGAAAGGGCGTCCTTATCCTCAACCTTGACTTTCGAAACCACCGTAATCTTCCCCTTGTGCTTCTCGTGCATTTCAATCGCCATCTTGTTGTAGTCCTTCATTTTAATCCTCCCCTTATCTTTTGTATTTTTCTCTTTCTGTATCGTATATGTTGCCCCCGTATGAATCTATGGCCACTACGGCTGGAAAGCCTTCCACTCTTAGTCTTCTTACAGCTTCGGTGCCCAAATCTCCATAAGCTACGACTTCCGCTTCCTTTATCGAATTGGCAATCAGGGCGCCGGCTCCTCCAATGGCGGCAAAATAAACGGCTCCATGCCTGACCATTGAATCTATGACTTTTTTCGAGCGCGTACCCTTTCCTATCATCCCCCTCAGCCCTGTCTCGATGAGCGGAATTGTCAAATCATCCATCCTGTAGCTTGTCGTCGGACCCGCCGAACCTATGACCGCCCCCGGCTTTGCAGGAGCCGGGCCAACGTAGTAGATTATCGAATCTTCGAGTTCGAAGGGCATTTCATCGCCTTTCTCGAGGGCTTGCACCATCCTTTTGTGCGCCGAATCCCTGCCCGTATATATTACTCCTGTTATCTCGACCATGTCTCCAGCTTTGAGTCCCTTGACCTTCTCATAAGTCAGGGGCATCTCGATTTTCTTTATGGAACGCATAAATTCCTCCTTAAAGTATTCTCTCCTCATGACGCGTAGCGTGGCAATTGATAGCCACCGCCGCCGGAAGTCCGGCAATATGGGTCGGGTATGTTTCCACCTTGACTGCGATAGCGGTAGTTCTTCCGCCAAGACCCTGGGGACCTATTCCCAAATCGTTTATTTTCAGCAAAAGCCGTTTTTCCATTTCCGCCAAAGATGGATCGGGATTACAATCATCCACGTTTCTCAAAAGGGCTCTTTTAGCCGTCTCGGCCACTTTTTCGAATGTCCCCCCTATTCCGACTCCAACAAAAATTGGAGGGCATGGATTTGGTCCCGCTTCCGAAACCGCCTGAATCACGAAATCCTCGACACCCTTCATTCCGTCCGATGGCTTGAGCATTTTGATCCTGCTCATGTTTTCACTCCCAAACCCTTTCGGGGCAACTACAATCTTCACCCTGTCCCCCGGAACTATTTTAAGATGGATCACTGCAGGCGTGTTGTCCCCTGTATTGTCTCTGAGAAGCGGGTCCCTTACTATCGACTTCCTCAGGTAGCCCTCTTCGTATCCTTTCCTTACTCCTTCGTTGACGGCATCTTCGAAATCTCCTCCGGTCAAAAATACTTCTTGGCCGAGTTCTATGAAAAGTGTAGCCATTCCTGTGTCCTGGCAAATTGGCACTCTGTTTTCCTTTGCCAAATCGGCATTCTTGATTATGTTTTCAAGAATGTCTCTGCCTATTTCAGACTCCTCGGTGTTTTTCGATTCAGAAAGCTTTTTATAGACATCTTCCGGAAGATTGTAATTTGAACTTATGCACATTTCCCTTACTGCATTCTCTATTTCCTTGACATGAAGTTCTCTCATCTGAGCATTCCTTTCGCCGCTCTAAAAAAAACAGAAAAGCGCTTGGGCTTCTCTGTACCAACGGCCTTTTTATGTTATAAATATACACTAAAAGCCTATATAATTCAACTTTGGAACGCTCTATTTGTTTTCAAAAATATGCTCGTATTCTCCATATCCTTCCTCTGACAATTTATCCTTTGGGATGAATCTGAGCGATGCCGAATTCATGCAATACCTGAGTCCTGTAGGCTCGGTCCCGTCCGTAAAGACATGCCCCAGGTGTGAATCGGCATTCCTGCTCCTTATTTCAATCCTTTTGCCAAAAAGCTTTGTGTCGATTTTTTCGACAATGTTGCCGGGTTCCAAAGGCTTGGTGAAGCTTGGCCATCCGGTCCCGGACTTGTACTTGTCAGTTGAGCTGAAAAGCGGTTCACCCGATACGATGTCCACATATATGCCTTCCTCTCTGTTGTTCCAATACCTGTTGTTGAATGGAGGCTCGGT
>PKTO01000256.1 GCA_002869095.1 Clostridiales bacterium | reverse complement strand
TCTCTGCAAATATTCATTCAATTTCTTGAACAGACCGTTTTCAAATATGTCTATTTTTTCTTCAGGAGCCTCGCATACCTCATATGTTCCGTTCTTGAAGTCAATGAGCCCGCAATCCTTTAAAATCCAAAGCGACGCGCTAAACTTGAGAAAGGGCACGTTCACGCTTTTTTCAAGTTCAACTTGCCCTGAAGGGCCGTTTTTCATGAGAATCCTGTAGATGTCGACAAGATGCCTTCTGTCGGGAATCATCTCCGCTATCATGCTCTCGAACGATTTTTTGTCCAACTGTTCGGACAGATCAATGCAATCTGTCCCGAATGCCATTTTGTAGCCGTCGAAATTGATGACTCTTTTGTATCCCCTGTCGGCAATAAGGTCATCGACCGGCAGAACCGCTATATGAAATGCAGAAACGGATGGTTTTTCATTGCCAAAGTATAAATTTTCAGCCGTTTTAAAACCTTTGGCAAGCTTCTCCTCCATTTGTTCAACAAGTCTGTACAAACCGTCCAGCGTATAAACCGCCACGACAGTCCCGTCTTCAAACACCATGTCAGCTATTGATTCTCCCCCTTGTTTTGCACCTTCTTCATGGGATGAATCATTCCTTAGTGACATTTTTTTAAAAAATGCCGGAAAAGCATTCAGGTATCTTCTCCCCAAATCGCCTTCGGCGTAACATGCCCTTTCTTTTATTCTGACGTCCTTAAGATTAAGTTGTATGGATTCTACATTCCTGAACACATTCTTTTCAAGATTGAAGACAATATCAATTCTTTGATTTCTTTTTAAAAAACGGCTGTATTTTTCCATATTGAAGCCTATGGCGTCGAAAACCCTGTTGTTTTCCGACAAAGACGCCTTAAGATGCTTTCCGTTCTTTCCCACATATCTGAAATTGTCCAATTTCAAGTTCCTCAAAACAAACTTTGGGCGGGGGTTGCCGCAACCGAATGGCTCCATGAGGCTGATTTCATCGATTGCATTGAAGTCGATTTTTTTTGCGTTCACAACAGAATCGACACTGATTTTCGCTTCCAGTTCGGATTCCGAGATTCTCTCCATCGCCAAGGCCTCGATTTCCCTTTTGAATGGAATCACATTCTCCTCCGCAATCGAAAACCCGGCAGCATACTTATGCCCCCCGAATTTGATGAAGTAAGACCTGCAGGAGTCCAGCAATTCATAGAGGTCAACCGCACCAAAAGAACGGCAAGAGGCTTTGCCTATGGATTCATCCATAGCTATCATAACAACCGGCCTGCAATATTTTTCGCTTATCTTGGACGCTACTATTCCTATTATTCCGGAATCCCAGCCCGTCTTGCCGACAACAATCATATTTTGCTCGTTTAATTTGCCTTCTTTTATCAATTCTTCGGCTTCAATGCGTATATTTTCTTCAATTGACTGTCTTTCCATGTTCATATCGTTCAAGCAGTTGGCCAATCTATCCGCATCGCCTGCATCCTCCGACAAAAGAAGGTCCAAGGCAATGTCCGCACTGCCCATTCTTCCGGCCGCATTGATTCGCGGCGCCAACATGAATGCAATATTCCCGGCATCAACAGATCTGTCCCCAAGGCCTGAAACAGCCTTTAAAGCAATCAGGCCCGGATTGGTGGTCCCGTTTAGCACTTCAAGGCCCTTTTTCACTATGATCCTGTTCTCATCCGTCAATGGCACTACATCTGCAACCGTACCCAGTGCCGACAATTCCAAATAAGGACCCAAATCGTCGTTTTCATCGAGCAGCGCCTGGACCAGTTTGAATGCTATGCCTGCTCCCGCCAACTCCGTAAAGCCGAAACCGCAATCATCCCTTTTGGGATTTACAACTGCGCAAGCCTTTGGAAAATTCGCCGGCGGCTTGTGATGGTCTGTTACTATTACATCCATTCCCAGCTTTTTCCCGTATTCTATTTCATCGCAGGAGGATATGCCGCAATCCACAGTTATAATCAATCCGCATCCTTTTTCGAATATGGTTCTTACAGCTTCTTTGTTAAGGCCGTATCCTTCTGTTTTTCTGTCGGGTATATGGTGGAATACGCTATTGTATCCGATATTCCTGAAATATGTCGATAATATTGCAGTGGATGTTACTCCGTCGACATCATAATCTCCATAAATACAAATGGTTTCATTTTCGTTCATGGCTTTTTTTATTCTTTCAGCAGCCACATCCATGTCCTTCAGGTCAAAAGGATTCCTCATCCTGTCCATGGACGGATTCAAATAAACTTCCGCATCATTTGGCTCCGCCATATTTCTATTGCAAAGAAGGGAGGCTGTCATTCCACTTATTCCAAACGCTTTGACAAGCCTGCCTACATCTGCCGGATCAGGTTTCGGTTTAATGTCCCATCTATTGCTTCTGAATATCATTTCGGCTCCTGACCTTTACTTTTTTTCCACAGCGTCTTCCCCAAGTTCCTCTATTGCTTTTTCAACCCTTTTGGCTTCTTCCTCTTCCAATTTGGCCTTTTCTTCCGCGGCTTTGATTTCAGCTTTTTTGTAGCCCTCGATTTCCTTTTCGAGAACTTTGATTTTGCCGTTTAGCTTTCTGGTTCTGAGCCCGCTCTTAAATTTGCTGAAGATTGCAAAAAGCCCCATTATCAGCGCTCCGAATGCCGCTGAAACAAGTATTACAACCGATTGGGCCACTTCCACCTTCCCGATGAAATAGCTTATTTCTATCATTTCGGAATTTATCACTGCGAAACCCGCAACGACTACTGCAAACAAAAGCGACAATATAAAATAAATTTGCATGGCATTCCCTCCAATATTTGATAGTAATGATTTCTATATTCATACCCTTTTTCCTTCAACATCAATGAAAATTTATCCCGCAGCTGCCGCAAAATTCAAATGGCGGCAAAAGCCGCCATTTTATTGGTCCAATTCCATCCGCTATGCGGCTTTGTAACTGTGTTTCTTGCTCTCACGGTTTTTCCAGATTGCCCAAACCGGGCTCGCAATGAAAATGGATGAATACGTTCCTGTAATGACTCCCGCCAAAAGCGGCAGGGCAAATTCCTTTATGGACTCCACTCCCAGCACATAAAGGCTTCCTATTACAAGCAAGGTTGTAAGCGATGTATTCAATGACCTTCTCAGTGTTTGCCTTATGCTTATGTCCGCCACTTCAAAATGGCTCTTTTTGTTCATATACTTTATGTTTTCCCTAAGCCTGTCGAAAACAACGATTGTATCGTTTATTGAATATCCCACGATTGTAAGGATTGCCGCTATCACAGAACTGTTGACGGGTATTCTGAAAATCGAATATATGGCCATGACTATAAGCACATCATGCATAAGGGCTATTATTGCGGAGACTCCGAACTTGTATTCAAAACGGAAAGTCACATACATAAGCATTCCGATTGATGCAAGCAATATGGAAATCAAAGCCTTTTCCTTTATTTCGTCCCCTATTGTCGGGCCAAACTGCTCGGTTTGACCGAATGCCGAATCCTCGATTCCAAACGCCTCTTTTGCCGAATCGAAAATTTCTATCCTTTCGGCATTTGAGAGATTCACCTTCGTCTTTATGATGACCTCATGATTTTCAGATCCCGCATGTATTACATCCGCGTCGAGTTCGTACGGGGCAAGAACCTCCTGTATTTCCTCGACATTGAATTCTCTTCCCATATCGAATTGCATCATTGTTCCACCAGTGAAATCGATTCCGAAATTCAACCCGGAAGCTATGGCCACAATCAGTCCGATGATGATGATTGCCGAAGAAATCCCAAACCATATCTTGTAATTTTCGCAAATTTTAAATTTCATCTTTGCTCCCCTCCCTACGCGCCGTACATCTTGACATTTTTAGTCAAATTCATGCCCACAAAAATCCTGAGTAGCATCTTTGTAACTACAACAGCCGTGAACATACTGGCTACAATACCTATCATCAATGTGATCGCAAAGCCTTTAATCGGGCCCAATCCGAAATAATACAGCACAATAGCAGCTATGAAAGTAGTCACATTGGCATCCACAATAGTTCTCAACGCCTTTGTGAAACCCGAGTCGACAGACGCCCTGAGCGTCTTTCCGTTTCTGATTTCCTCTTTTATCCGTTCGAATATTATTACGTTTGCATCCACTGCCATTCCTATTGACAATACAAGCCCTGCAACTCCGGGAAGCGTCAATGTGGCATTCATGAACACAAGAGTGTAAAGAACGATAACAATATAGAGCATAAGGGCTATGCTCGCCACAAATCCAGGTATCCTATAATATCCAATCATGAATACAAGCACCAGCAAAAGACCTACGATACCCGCCTTCACGCTTGTGTTGAGGGAATTGATTCCCAATGTCGCGCCTATTGCCTTGGTTTGAACTTCCGTCAAATCAACAGGCAAGGCTCCTCCCCTGATCAGTGCGGCAAGATTGGAGGCTTCGTCAACAGTAAAGTCACCTACTATTATGGCCGTTCCTCCGGATATCTCGCTGTCTACCCTCGGTGCCGAAATTATTTCGTCATCAAGCACTATGGGCATTATATTGTTGGGCGATGCCAATCCGGCAACTTCTTTCGTTCCAAGCCTGAAAGCCTCAGTCCCGTCTCCATTGAATACCAGCGCAACAGCCGGCTTGTCAGTCTTGGGGTCAAAAGTCAATTCAGCATTCTTGACTTGTTCCCCTGTCAAAATAACTGTTCCGTCAACCATTACGAATTGAAGTTGCGCCGTCTTGCCTATTGCCTCTATCGCGTCCTGTGCATCGCTTACTCCGGGCAGTTCCACCCTTATCCTATTGGTCCCCTCTCGGACTATGTTAGGTTCCGTCAATCCCATTGCATCAACGCGCCTTCTTATGACTTCCTGGGTTTGATCCATCGTCTTTGCCAAAGCCTCTCCAGTTTCATCGGTGTCGGCTTCCAAAACCACGTACGCTCCACCCTCGATGTCAAGTCCCAGTTTCATTGAATCGCTGATGGAATCGATTTTCAGATTCCCCGCATCGATGCCATTTAAAGCTGTAAAAACTGCTGCAATTACAACCAAGACTACGACTATGAAAAGTGTGATGTTCTTTGTTTTCATAGCATCTTTCCTCCTTGTGTTTTATTTATAATCCAACGCCAGTTCTACGTAATTTTTAGCTGAAACTTCAAAATAATCCATTTCCTCTTTTGTCAATGAACGCACAACCTTGCCTGGTGTTCCCATTACCATCGATCCGCTGGGAATTCTTCGGCCCTGAGGAACAAGGCTCCCGGCTCCTATTATAACATCATCCTCTATGACTGCGCCATTTAAAATAACTGCTCCCATCCCGACAAGGACTCTGTCCCCAATCGTGCACGCATGAACTATAGCCCCATGCCCCACAGTCACATTTTCACCCACTATGCAGGGTAAGTCCCTTGCAATGTGCAGTGTGCAATTGTCCTGTATGTTGGTCCCCCTGCCGACTTTCACATAATTTTCATCTCCACGGATTACGGTCCCGAACCATACATTTACATCTTCTTCCAGCGTCACATCTCCTATTATGTCTGCTGTTTCGGATATATAGCACGAAGAATGTATTTTCGGCATCTTTTCTTTGTAGTTCTTTATCATATCTGCACCCCTATATGAGTTTCCTTTGTTCTATTCCTTTTTCGTTCAATGCGGCTTTTACATATATTGCGCATTCGACACGCTTCTTTTCCATTTCGCAACCCAGTTCATACGGCTCGAAAATGTTTCCGTTTGAATAGTAGGCGTTTGCATGGCAGCCGCCTCCGCAATAGAATCTTGCCCAGCAGTTCCTGCAAGAATCCTTTTTATAAACATGCGCATTCCTGAAATCCAAGGGTTTCTTCAAATCTTCGTAAGAATCGTCAAGCGTACCCATCTCCATCGATTTCTCTCCCACAAACTGATGGCATGGATAAAGCGCCCCCTCCGGGGTTACCGCCAAGTATTCTATTCCGGCTCCACATCCAGACAAACGCTTGTATGCGCATGGCCCCTGATTCAAATCTATTTCAAAGTGATAGTAGTTTATCGGATTGCCTTCCTCATGGCGCTTTATTATTTCATCGGCCAATGCCTCATATTGTTCAAATATTACGGGCAGGTGTTCTTCCTTCAGCACGTACGGTTCGGTCGGTTTTGTCACTACAGGCTCAAGCGACAGACTGTCGAAGCCGCCGTCTGCAAGAAAACGGACATCGTCCGCGAAATTCAGGTTGTAGGATGTAAAAGTACCCCTCGCAAAATACAGACGGTCTTCTCTCATTTCAACGAATTTCTTGAATTTTTCATAGATATCGTCAAAAGACCCCTTCCCGCTCGCGTAATACCTCAACCTGTCATGATTCTCTTTCTTTCCGTCTATGCTGAGGACCACATTGTCCATGTTCTTGTCCAAAAATTCCATTACCTCGTCGGTCATAAGAACACCATTTGTAGTCAGTGTGAAACGAAAATGCTTCCCGGTGTCTTTTTCCCTTTCTCTTCCGTAATGGACGAGCTCCTTAACGACATCAAAATTCATCAAAGGCTCTCCTCCGAAAAAATCGACTTCCAGGTTTCTTCTGTTTCCCGAATTTTCCATTAGATAGTCCAAGGCCTTCTTGCCTGTTTCCAGGGACATGAGACTCCTCTTTCCGTTGAAGTCCCCCTGGGCGACAAAACAATACTCGCATCTTAGATTGCAGTCGTGGGCAACATGCAGACACATGGCTTTTACTACCGGTTTTGCGGTAAGCAGCGGATTTTCTCCCAATATGTCTTTTGCAAAAAGTTCTTTGGATTCAATAAGAGCATCGATTTCTGTCCTTGCCTCTTCCACGGTTTCCTTTCCATACGATTCCTCGCACTTGCTGAAAACATCATTTTCTTTGTCCAGCCCGTTTTCAGAATATGCATCCAGAAGATCGTATGCCGCATCATCCACTATATGAACCGCTCCACTGTTTATATCTAAAACAATGTTCATTCCCTTGTGTCTATACTTGTGAATCATAGTCTTTC
>PKTO01000008.1 GCA_002869095.1 Clostridiales bacterium | reverse complement strand
TGAGCCTCATTGTATTTTTATTGCCTCCGTTTGGAAAAAACGCTCCGCCCGGAACATATCCCACATTCTTTTCAACAGCCTTTTTCAGCATTTCCTTAGTGTCAATCTTTTCCGGCAGAACAGCCCAGAGGAAAAGTCCTCCGTCAGGCCTTGTGATGTCCACTCCTTCGGGAAAGCACTCGTCTATTGTTTCAAGCATCAGATCCCGCCTGTTTCCATACAATTCCTTGATCTTGGATATGTGCTCGTCAATGTCGTTGTTATCAAGAAAATTCGCCACTTCCATCTGTGAGACCGAATTGGTATGGACATCGGAACGTTGCTTTACCTTTACAAACTTGTCCATTATATCCTCTCCTGCACAAACCCAGCCGATTCTGATTCCCGGAGAAAGTATCTTTGAGAAAGTTCCCAGATAAACGACCCTGTCGCTCTTGTCCATGGACTTGAGGCTCTTCTTGGATTCTCCTCCATACCTCAGTTCGCCGTATGGGTTGTCTTCCAGAACAATCAAACCGTATTTTTCTATGACTTCCATGAATTCTTCTCTTCTTTTGTTGGACCATGTCTTGCCTGTCGGATTTTGAAATTCGGGTATTACGTAAACCAATTTGATTTTTTCGTTTGAAGCCGCAATTTTTTCAAGCTCCGCTATGATCATTCCATCATCGTCAGTCGGAACCTCAAGGAAATCACACTCATAAGCTCCCAATGCATTTATCGCCCCTAGGTAGCTTGGGCTTTCGCAAAGAACAATGTCCCCTTCGTCAAGAAACACCTTTCCGGCAAAATCCAGCCCCTGCTGTGAACCGCTTGTTATGAGGATATCCTTGGCTTCCACGCTTACGTCAACCGTCTCCATACGCTTGGCTACCCATTCTCTTAGAGGCCCGTATCCAACCGGGTCATTGTACTGCAGGGCCTTTCTGCCAACACTGTCCAAAACCTCGATTGAGGACGCCTTCAATTCCTCTATCGGGAAAAGTTCCGGTGCCGGGAGTCCTCCCGCAAATGAAATAAGTCCAGGAACATCCGCCAGTTCCAGAATCTCTTTCATTTCCTTCGATTCCATTCTTTTCATTCTTTTTGCATATTTTTGCCTTTTCATTTTTCCCTCCCGTCCACACTCCCATCGATCTTTGACAAACCGATTTTCCAAAGGGTATGAATGTTTCTTTCTATTGTACATTATATATTAATTGTTTTCATTATATTTTACAAAATTAAAAATACGGATTTGTCCCAATTGATACCGTCATTCCATTCGCCTTCTGTTAATTCTTGCCGCCTTTATGAAGAGCACCTTCAGATAGCTGCTTTCCCTGTATTCTTCGCATGTTTTGAAGTCTTCCGGAAGCGCATGCTCTTCCAAGACAGAAAAATCCATCTTGGCATCCCTGAATCCTTCCTTTACCATTTCCTTGAACCTTTGCATGTCGATCGTTGCGCAATTCGTGGATGCCAAAAGCACGCCGCCGTCCTCAAGCAGGGCTGCCGCCTGTGAAACCAGCTTTCCGTAGTCCCTGGGCGCGCTGAAAACATGGTCCTTGGACCTGGCAAAGCTCGGCGGGTCCAAAACGACAACATCGAAAAGAAGCCCTCTTTTCTCGGCCTTTTTGAAGTACTTGAAGACATCGTCGACCACTATCTCACGGTCCTCGTCTCCCAGTCCGTTGAGTTCAAACTGCTCCCTGGTCCTTTCGAGGCTCCTGTTGGCAAGATCGACGCTCACAGTCTTTTTTGCGCCGCCCAGCGCCGCCGCAACAGAAAAGGCTCCCGTGTACGAGAATGTGTTCAACACGGTCTTCCCCTTTGCGTATGCATCTTTCAGCCGTCGTCTTACATCTCTCTGGTCGAGGAAGATTCCGGTCATCGCCCCCTCATTCAAATAGACGGCATATCTGATCCCGTTTTCTTTGACAAGCAGCGGGAAATCGGGCCGCTCCCCCTTCACGAAGTCGTCATCAGGCACATATTTCCCTCCCGAATCAAACCTCTTTTTTTCATATATTCCCTTTGCTGCGGTCATCGAGGAAAGAGCCTCGACTATTGTTTCTTTAAAGCTGTAGATTCCAAGGCTGTACCAGTTTATCAGGCAATAGCCATCGTACCAGTCTATGCTCATTCCCCCTATGCCGTCTCCCTCTCCGTTGAAAATCCTGAATGCGGTTGTTTGGTCGTCCGAGAAATAGCGGCTTCTCCTGCCCAAGGCAGCTGCGATTTTGTTGAAAAAAAAGGATTCGTCAATCGCCTCTTTCTCCTTCCTGGAAAGCACCCATCCAAGCCCCTTGTTCTGCCTGCCTATGTAGCCCCTGGCGACAAAATTGCCGTTTTTGTCCTCGAGACTCACAATCGACCCTTCCTCAAGTCCGCCGCCTGCACCGGCAAGGTCCTTTTCCCTTATGAGGGGATATCAATGCAAATATTTTTTTGATTCCTTTTCTCCCAGCCTAAGCACTTGTTCTTTCAATTTTATCCTCCGATTCATTGACATTCACAATCACAGACACTACAGTTTACGCTTGTTTGCCATGACCCTCTTTGCAATCCAGACTGCCGCAAATATGAGGAATGCAATCGCAATCAGAGGCGACGCCATATAAAGCAGGAACAAGGAACCGTAGGAGGGCTTAAGCAAAAGAAGCGAGCATGCTCCGGCAAGCAGAAAGAGACCTGCCCTGCCTTTCCTTTTTTTGCTTTTCCAAAACCATATTGCTGAAATCACCATAAAAGCGCAAAATGCCAAAACCGGATAGTTGTTCAGCGCCCTCTTGTTTGTTCCCAAGAAGAGTCCGCTCTTGTCCGCAAACGTGAAAAACCATTCATCCTCCGGGATTCCATCAAGCTCTGCAATGTAAAAATTCCCTCCGTCCTGCTTCATGGGAATATTGGAGTGGAAAGCCATGTCCGACCCTTCCGGGAAGGAGACTTTAAGGGTCACCTCCGGTTTCCCCTCATAGAAACCCGCCGGCGTCAGATAGTATATCTGGGAAAACACATTGTTGATGACGTTTTGATATCTGTAAAACCCGCTTTCGCTGTCATAGGCGACTTCAAGAGTCGTTTCATCCCCCGTAGGAAGGTCCACGGAAAAACGCGTTCCCCAGATGTCCCCATCCATGCTTACAGGGTCTCCATAACGGATTGTGCTTGGGCTGTTATCGAGAATCTCTCCGCTTAGCGGGTCGACTATGGGAATGCGCTCTGAAGCCTTCCAGTTTTTCGGCATTTCACTAAAGGGTTCGGTCTTCGCGGTTTCAATCATATGCCCGCCGCTTCTTACCTCGAGCGTTCCGCTCTCTCCTATGGGAGGCGTCACGAAAATCATGTCAACCGATTTGTCTTCAGCTTCTTCGTTAATGAGAACGTACGATACATTTACCCTCGCGCTGTAAAACTGCTTGTCTTCTTCGAAGCTGAAAGCGACGGTCTCTTCCACTAGGCGAACTCCCGAATCGTTGTCGAAAACCATGTAGTGGTCCACCGGATTTTCGATAGGTATGGCCATGTTTGCCCATGCCAAAACCGGAACTGCCAATGCAATGGTTATTGCCGCAAAAATCATTTGACGTCTTTTCATAAATCTGCGCCTCTTTTCTCTATTTATTTTGCCGCCGCATGTTTAAATGCATCGACTATGCGGCCAAATTGTGGGTATACCTATTATGGATACATAAAAAATCTCGAAAGGAGGATTTCAATGCCTAATGCCGTAAAATCGAAAAAACCGCTCCTTCTGGTTCTATTCTTGATTCTCGCCCTGATTGCTTCGGGATGCTCCGGCGAAAAGAAAATTGAAGCCGGAGATGCTGAAATAACTGTAAAAACCGATGATGAAACCGTTGAAATATCAAGCGACGACGAAACTGTTAAAGCCGAAATCAATCTTGAGGGCGGTGCGGAAATGCCGGAAGGCTACCCTAATGACTCGTTCCCGATATATCCGGACAGCGTCATAGTAATGGCACAGACAATGAAGGACGACGGAGTGTCAAGCTATTCAATAAGCATAAAGAACAAGGACGAGGTCGAAAAAGTATATGACTTCTACAAGGACGCAGTCAAAAGCGGAGAGAACCTCATGGACCTCAAGACTCAAAACACCTATTCCCTTGCGGGCAGCATGGACGGATGCGACTTCGGGATCATAGTAGCTCCAAACAACCTCGGAGGCGACGAAAAGACGATGATTCAAATTTCCCTATGCAAACAGAAATAAAGTGGAGTCGAATGTCCTCTTACGGACATTCGATTCTTTTTTTGAATGTGGCTATGCGTTTTCCATCGGCATGAATCAACTCAAGGCCGGCGGCTCTTCCTGCGATCTCGAGCGTTTTTGCTGTAAAGAACCCTATATGGGTCTTGTCTCTTCTGTAATGCCAACCCAAAAAAGCCTTGTCGTCCACATGGTGGAAAAGGGTCATTACGGACAGCAATCCGTTCGGTTCAAGGCGTTCCTTCAAGCCTGACAAGGTTTCCACAGGATCTTTCAGATGCTCGAGCACCTCGGTCGCCACAATCAAATCGTACTTTTTGTCCATGTATTCCCTGTCTGGCGAAAAATGCAGGTCGTATATGTCTGTTTCAATCCCATGCTTTTCACGCATTATGCGGGCCAATACGGGTTCCGGTCCGCTTCCAAAATCGAGAGCCCTTTTGAAGCCATTCCCGAAAGGAAAAACGGCAGCCTCAAGAAAACCTTCGAGAAAATCCCTGTATCCCTCATTTTCATATGAGTTGTCATGCTCCATGTACCGGGTTTTTTCATCTTCAAAACTTGCGTATCCTTCTTCGTCAAGAAAAATGTAATCGCAAAAAGGACACACGTGATAGCAGTCCATCATTTGCGGGTCATATAGTCTTCTTGTTTCGCTTCCGCAAATCTTGCAAAGGGTCATTTCGAATTCCTCAATTTTATCATTCATATTCATGCCTTTCAAGGCGGCTGTCCGGGCTGTTGAATGACCGCTCTTGCTAACCATTATATCAAATTGCCGCGCTGCCCTATTGTTCAATTACGAAACTGTAACTGTATTTATTGAAACTTTTTCGGGTATAATACGTCTATATGATGGAAAGCAAATTGCAAAATCAAATACATAAGGAGACTCTTAAATGAAAACAAAGCTATTGGCGGCTCTTTTGGCCGCAATCCTTCTATTGCCCGCCTGCAGTCCGGCGGCGACACCTCCCGAAGCAAACAATCACGAAGATGGAATGGAATCCATTGAATCCGCGGATTTCTCCACCCCCGAGAAAATCGATTCAAGCCTTTCCATTTTGAGGGTTGAATCATTCAAGCTTCCGTCCGAATCCGACGGATGGGAAAAGCGGGAAATAAAGCGCCATTATAAAAACGACACACTCCTGAAGCTCGAGGTTGCCCTTAACGACGACAGTGGAAGGATGAGCGGCTCATCCCAATTCTATTTCAACGAAAACGGCCAGCTATTAAGTGCTGTCTACCCCTTCAACACCTACGTATTCGAATCGGGCAAGCTGGTCGATGTGACTGACGAAAACGGTTCCATTCTCGATTTTGACGAAGCCTCCCTCATAAAAAGGGAAGCATATGCTTACGAAATGGCAGCCCGCTATTCGGAGCTGGAGGAAAATTTCGGGTACGACCTCGAATCGAAAACAGTAAGCAAGGGTGACATTGAAATAAACTATCCCGTGATTTCAAACTTCAAGGGCGAGCTTCTGCAGGACTACATGAATCAAAGCCTTTCCCAATACGTCGAATCCTTTACAGGCGGTGATTGGTCCAGTGTCAACCTTGACTACGTGGTTACATACAGGGACGAGGACTATCTCAGCGTGCTTTTCAAGGGTGGCGGAAAACTCGAAACAATCGGTCGAAGCGTCAACATTCTAAAGAGTGTGACTCTCGACATAGGAAACACTTCAAATGAAATAACCTTCGGCAATTTCATTTCCGACCCCGAAGGGCTAGAGCTCTTTCTCGAAGGCTACACGGGGACCGATTTGGAATACGAGGGGATGCGTTTTTACTTCTCAGGCCCCTATGTCACATTCTACTTCATGCCGCTTGACGATGCCGCAGATGAATTCACAGAGATTTCGGTTCCCCTTGACCTGCTTGAGCCTTACGTCAAATGGGAATTCGGAGAAAAACCGGCAAGCTGAGAAGAACAGATGTCAGTTGTCAGTGGGCAGTTTGCAGTTGGCAGTTGGCAGGAAAAGACAAAAGCAGCCTGCAGCGGGCAGCCGGCAGTGAGCAGAAAAAGCAGATATCAGATGTCAGTGTAAAGTACAGTGGAACGTAGTAAGTAGAAAGTGGAAAGTGGAAACAAATATAAAATCAAAATGCAAATTCAAAAAAACCAAGGACAAACATATCGAACTCGTTTGTCCTTTTTCTGTTTATCATAAAGTCTTTCCATTCCACTATTTTTCCTGACATCTGCTCTTAACGCTTTCCTCCCTTAAGCCGATGAGGCCTTGGATTGAAAGGCATTGGACGATCCATAGCTCTTCTCGGTTTTGGATAAGGGAAAGCCGTAAGAAATCATCTTTGGCCTTGGCCCGATGCGAAACGAGTTTGATGATTTCAGGCTTTCGCGCCAGACAAAAGCAATAGAAGAGCATGAGCAGTTCACAGCCGAAAATCCAATCCTCATCCGGCAAAAATGCCATACGCTTTTCCTTTCCAACTGGCCAGCTGACTACCGTATTTCAGTCTTTTACTGCCCGCTGCCCGCTGTTCTTGCTTTTCAAGCATTCAAATCTATATGGCAGTACCCTCCCGGATTCTTCTTGAGGTACTTCTGGTGGTATTCCTCGGCCCTGCTGTAGTTTTCAAGAGGAAGCACCTCTATCTGCAGCGGTTCCTTGTACTTTTCTGCAACCGATTCTATCCATTCCCTTGCCCTTTCAAGATCGTCTCCGCTTTCGGAATATACTCCCGACCTGTATTGAGCGCCCCTGTCGGGCCCCTGTCGGTTAAGAAGCGTTGGGCCGATTATACGAAACAGCCTGGAAAGCAG
>PKTO01000121.1 GCA_002869095.1 Clostridiales bacterium | reverse complement strand
GGAACTTCAGTCAATAATCGGGAATGGGTATGCCGTCATGTATATAATAGCGCAAAAGCTTGTAGCCAAATCACTCGAGGACGGTTATCTCGTGGGTTCCAGAGGTTCTGTCGGCTCTTCGCTTGCCGCGACCATGAGCGACATTACAGAGGTGAATCCGATGCCTCCCCATTACTTGTGCAAAAAATGCAGGTACAATGAATTTTTGACTGACGGCGTTTACGGAAGTGGAATCGACCTGCCTGATAAAAAATGTCCTGTATGTGGAGAGCTATTAAGAAAAGACGGGCAAGACATACCCTTTGAAGTATTTTTGGGTTTTGAAGGGGACAAGGAGCCAGACATTGATTTGAATTTTGCAGGAGAGTATCAATCGGTGGCACATAAATACACCGAAGAGCTTTTCGGCAAGGGAAAGGTTTTCAAGGCTGGAACCATCGGTACAATTGCAACCAAAACAGCTTATGGATTTGTAAAAAAATTCATGGAGGAAAAAGAAAGGCAAGTTTCAAGATACGAGATAAACAGACTTATAAACGGATGCACCGGAGTAAAACGAACTACGGGGCAACATCCTGGCGGCATAATGGTTGTTCCGCAAAACAATGACATACATGAATTCACTCCAGTACAAAAGCCTGCAAATGACAGCAACACGGATGTTACGACAACACATTTCGATTATCACGCGATAAGTGGAAGATTGTTGAAACTGGACATACTGGGGCACGATGCACCGTCAACACTTAAGTTTCTGCAGGAGTTGACTCATATAGATCCGGTCGGCATACCTCTTGACGACAAGGAAACGATGAGCATCTTTACAAGTGCGGATGCATTGAATTTATTGGAAAACAAAGAGTACTTCGATATCGGCTCCATAGGGATTCCGGAATTCGGCACAAAATTCGTCAGACAGATGCTTGCCGATACAAAGCCGACCACTTTTTCAGAACTGGTGAGAATAAGCGGTTTGTCCCATGGAACTGATGTATGGGTAAACAATGCTCAGGAACTTGTCAAATCGGGCGTTGCTGAATTAAAAGATGTAATATCAACCAGGGACGATATTATGAATTATCTCATTCAAAAGGGTTTGCCCAACAAGAATGCTTTTAAAATAATGGAAAATGTCAGAAAGGGCAAGGGCCTTCGCGAGGAAGATGTTGATTTAATGAAGAATTCCAATGTGCCGGAATGGTATATTGACTCATGCAACAAAATCAAATACATGTTTCCAAAGGCGCATGCCGCGGCATATGTCATGATGTCCTACAGGATTGCTTATTTTAAAGTGCATCACCCTTTGGCTTTTTATGCCAGCTATTTTACAAACAAGGTTGTGGATTTCGATTCAGAACTTATTTGCCAAGGGCCTTTGCAGGTAAGGAAAAGAATCAAAGAATTGTGCGGCAATTCAAACAAACTGAAGCAAAAAGAAAAAGACCAGCTTACAGTATTGGAAGTCGCATATGAAATGTACAGCAGGGGATTTTCATTTGAAAAAATAGACATATACAGGTCCGAACCAAAAAGATTTGTGATAGAAGGCAAAAAATTATTGTGTCCTCTTTTGAGTCTTCAAGGCCTAGGTGAAACCGCAGCTTTAAGTTTGGCGGAAGAGAGGGGAAAAACCACTTTTCTTTCGATGGAAGACATGCTGACAAGGACGAAGATGCCAAAGAAAATCATTGTCAAGCTTATGGAAAACTGTTGTATGGAATCGCTCCCGGAGACAAATCAATTGGAAATGTTTAGTTTGCAATGATTCGGGGAATATGTTAAAATAGGATAGAATAGTATGTGTGCTTTAAAGAGTGGGTTGCCCACTCTTTATTCTGTTTATAAGGAGGGAATAAAATGGCAAAGAAAAAAGTAAGCGAGCTGACAAGGGAAGTTTTGTTGCCTTTTATTGAAAAAAACGACTATGAGTTGGTTGGTGTAGAATTCGTAAAAGAAGGAAAAGAGCGGTACCTGCGTGTATATATCGACAAGCCTTCGGGAATAGGCATGAACGATTGCCAAAAAGTAAGTGAGTATTTAAGCGAACGCCTTGATAAAATGGATCCGATAGAAGAAAATTACTTTTTGGAAGTGTCTTCACCGGGGGTTGAAAGAGTCCTGAAAACTGATTTTGAATTCAATAAATATTCGGGCGAAACAGTTGAAATAAAGCTTTTCCACCCGATAGGAGGCAAAAAGATCCTAAAAGGACAATTGCTGGGAATAGAAGATAATCAGTTGGATGTTATTGTGGATGAAACTAAAATTTCCATCCCAAGAGACAAAATAGCAAAAGTAAAAAAAATATTCGAATTTTGATGGGAGGGAAAACAGTGAAGAATGATTTGATTGATGCAATTAGGCAAATTGAAAAGGACAAGGGAATAGACCAGCAAATTCTGTTGGATGCGATTGAAGCGGCTTTGATTACAGCATATAAAAAATATTTCGGTTCATCTCAAAATGTCAGGGTGGATATAAACAATGAAAATGGCGAAGTCATGGTATATTCCCAAATTTCTGTAGTTGAAGAAGTTGAAGACGAGACTTGCGAAATTCAATTGGAAGAAGCCAGAAAAATAAACGACTCATTCGAGATAGGCGATGTCGTTGAAAAAGAAGTGACTCCTAAGGATTTTGGCCGAATAGCCGCCCAAACAGCAAAACAGGTAGTAGTTCAGAGAATCAGGGAAGCCGAAAGAAATGTCATATTCAACGAATTTGTTAACCGCGAATCGGAAATTGTCACAGGAGTGATACAACGATTCAGCAGAGGTGTAATATTCATAAATTTGGGCAAAATAGAAGCTCTTTTGCTTCAAAGCGAACAGATACAAAGAGAAGAATATAACCAGGGAGATAGAATAAAGACATATATAATCGAAGTCAAAAATACTACAAAAGGGCCTCAAGTACTTGTTTCTAGAACTCATCCGGGTTTGGTAAAGAGACTCTTCGAACTGGAAGTTCCCGAAATACACGATGGAATTGTTGAAGTAAAAGGAATATCGAGAGAAGCCGGATCAAGAGCAAAAATAGCAGTTTATTCCTCTGATGAAAACGTAGATCCTGTTGGGGCTTGCGTTGGTCAAAGAGGAGCAAGAGTACAGAATATAGTAGAGGAACTTAATGGTGAAAAAATAGATATAATCAAATGGAATGAAGATCCCAGAGAATTCATCGCAAATTCATTGAGTCCTTCGAAGGTGACGAAGGTCACAGTCGACGAGTCCGGAAGATCCGCAACTGTTGTTGTGCCCGATTATCAGCTTTCATTGGCAATAGGCAAAGAAGGTCAAAACGCAAGACTGGCAGCCAAGCTTACAGGCTGGAAAATTGACATTAAGAGTGAATCTCAATACAATGAATCTGACAAAGAAACTGATGATGAAGCCATGATTGACAATGATGTTGAAGTTTCAAGCGATTTATCAGAAATTGAAAACGATGCCTTGATTGCGGAAGATGACGAATAGAATGCACTCAAGTCAAGAACTGTAAAATTGTTTGAAACAATTAATAATATAATGTTGAATCACAAGGAGGTGCGCTCCCGTGAAAAAGAAAAAAGCGCCATTAAGGAAATGCATCGGATGCGGACAGCAATTCTCAAAAAAAGAACTTGTAAGAATTGTTAAAGACAAGGAAAACAACATAGCAGTGGATTTTCTGGGAAAAGCGCATGGACGGGGCGCATATGTATGCCCCAAAGAAGAATGCATTGAAAAAATCAGAAAGAGCAAGGCGCTTAACAGAGCATTTTCAATGGAAGTCAAAAATGAAATTTATGATATAATAATCGATGAGATAAGAAAAAATGTCGCGAAATAGATACAGAGAGGAACATGGTAAAAAAATACTTTCGTATATTCGTTTGGCCAGAAAATCAGGAAGCCTGATTGCCGGTTTCGATGCCTGCGTAAGTGAAAGCAGGAAGGGAAACTTGAAATTGATCATAGCATGCGAGGATTTGTCTGAAGGATCCAAGCGTAATCTGGAAAATAAATGCAATGAATTAACGAAAATAATTGTTTTTGGACAAAGTTCTGATTTGAATAAAGAAACAGGGCTATCAAATAAAAAGATATTGGGTATCGGCAACGATAATCTCGCCGATGCAATCATGAAGAATCATGAAATGTACATGAAGAGTTAAATGGAGGTGTTGATTTGTCAAAAATAAGAATATACAAACTTGCAAAAGAATTGGGAATCGGCAATAAGGAATTGCTGGAAGAACTTAGCGGCTTGGGAATCGAAGCAACGAATCATATGAGTTCGTTGAGTGATGAAGAGGCTGCAATGGTAATTGAATTGCTTTCATCCGAATCCGATGGAGATGCCAAGGAAGAAATCGAAGAAAGCGCTATTCAGGAAATGAAGACGGTGACCGTGCCGGAAAAAATCATTTTAAGTGAATTGTCGGAATTATTGGATGAAAAGCCCAATAACCTGATATTGAAATTAATGAATATGGGGATAATGTCTTCGCTTAACCAAGAAGTCCCGTTTGAAGCCGCCGCATCTATAGCAAAAGAAGACTATGGGGTGGTTCTTGTGGTTGAGGAAAAAGATCATGATGAGGAATTTTTTATAGACCAGGGAGATGACAATCCCGACGATTATGAAAAACGGCCTCCCGTTGTTACTGTAATGGGGCATGTAGACCATGGAAAAACATCTCTGTTGGATGCAATAAGAAAGACTAAGGTTACCGACGGAGAAGCCGGAGGAATCACTCAGCATATCGGAGCTTCTGAAGTATATATAAACGATCAGAAAATTGTATTTCTCGACACTCCGGGACACGAAGCATTCACTTCCCTAAGGGCAAGGGGAGCCAAGATCACAGATATCGCCGTGCTTGTGGTTGCTGCTGATGATGGTGTAATGCCTCAGACTATGGAAGCAATAAACCATGCCAAGGCTGCCGATGTGCCAATAATTGTTGCAATAAATAAAATCGACAAGGAAAATGCAAATCCCGACAAAGTCAAAAAAGAGCTTGCCGACAACAATCTTCTTATAGAGGAATGGGGAGGCAGCACTATTTGTGTCGAGGTTTCAGCTATAAAGGGAATCGGCATTGAAGATCTTCTTGAAATGATTGTTTTGGTATCAGAGATGCAGGAACTGAAAGCAAATCCCAAAAGAGCCGCTTCAGGAGTCATAATAGAATCGAGGCTCGATAAGGGAAGAGGGCCCGTAGCTACCGTTCTAATACAAAACGGAACTCTCAAAGTTTCGGATTCTCTTGTGGCGGGAGCGTGCCATGGAAAAATCCGGGCAATGATAAATGACAAAGGCAAGCGAGTCAAAAAAGCAAAACCTTCAATGGCTGTCGAAATTGTAGGGCTTTCGGATCTGCCTACGGCTGGAGAGAAATTCTATGTTGTGGAAGACGACAAGAAGGCCAGATACATTGCCGACCAAAGAAAAATGATGCTCAGGGAAGCAAATTTGCGGAGTGTGCAAAATGTTACTCTGGAGAATCTCTTCGAAAAGATACAAGAGGGAAATGTAAAGGAATTGAATATAATTGTGAAAGCTGACGCTCAGGGTTCGGTTGAAGCAATTAAGCAATCTCTTGGAAAAATCCATTCTGAAGAAGTAAATGTAAACCTGATTCACGGAGCAGTGGGAACAATTAATGAATCTGACATATTATTGGCATCGGCTTCAAACGCAATCATCATTGGATTTAATGTAAGGCCCGCTCCTTCAGTGGCAGCCATAGCAAAAAATGAGGGCATTGAGATAAAAACCTACAGGATAATCTATGAAGCATTGGAAGATATTGAATCGGCCATAAAGGGAATGCTTGAGCCTGTCTACAAGGAAGAAGTGATTGGAAATGCTGAAGTCAGAATGACTTTCAAGGTTCCAAACATGGGCTTCATTGCAGGTTCATACGTTATAAACGGTAAAATTGCCAGAAACGCAAAAGCAAGACTGTTAAGGGATGGAATAATAATACACGAAGGTGAAATAGGTTCCCTCAGAAGATTCAAGGATGACGCGAAAGAAGTTCAAACCGGATTCGAATGCGGAATAGGACTTAAGAATTTCAATGACATAAAGGTTGGCGACATAATCGAAGCCTTCCAAATTGTCGAGGTTAAGAGAGACTAGAAGGTGGAAAAATGAAGGTTAAAAGAACTCAAAGAGTATCTGAGGAAATCAAGAAAATAGTAGCAGGCTTGCTGCTTAATGGAATTAAAGATCCTAGAATACCAAAGCTTACAAGTGTGACGCATGTTGAAACAACAGGAGACTACCGTTTTGCTTTCATATATGTAAGCGCTTACGACAGCACTCTTTCAGATACGGAAATTGTAGATGCTTTAAACAAGGCGAAAGGTTTCTTCAGAAGGGAAATAGGAAAAGAACTTAAGCTGAGATACACGCCGGAGCCTGTTTTCAAGGAAGACAGTTCCATTAAGAATGGAATAAGAATGAGTCATATCATTGATGAATTAGGAAAGGAATAATATGTTTTCCGATATTGTCATGAGAATAAAGAAAGCAAAAAGAATTTTGATAATTCCACATATAATGCCTGACGGAGACACCATAGGTTCTTCAATCGCACTGAAACTGGCTCTTCAAAAAATCGGCAAAGTCGTTTGCGTTCACAATATTGATCCGTTGCCTGATGATATATCGTTCATTGGAACGGAATATATTGCGGATGCGACGGATTTTGTCGCGTCTGCCGACCTTGCAATCGCATTGGATTCAAGCGATAAAAACCGTCTTTCTATCCCTTTTGAAGACATATGCGAATTGGACATAATAAACATAGACCATCACAGAACAAACGAGCACTTCGGATTGTTTAATTTGGTATTGCCTGAAGTTTCCGCAACGGGTGAAATCATATATAATCTGATTCTTTCAATGGTAATTGAAATTGATGCCGCTATCGCTGAAAATATTTATATTGCAATAGCAACCGACACAGGAAGATTCCTCTACAGCAATACCCACCCTGAAACAATGAGGATTGCATCTGAGCTTCTCGAAAAGGGAATCGACATAGACAATTTGAATATTCAGCTTTATCAAAACCAGCCTTTCGACAAGGTTATGTTCGAGTCTGAAGCCATGCTTTCATT
>PKTO01000006.1 GCA_002869095.1 Clostridiales bacterium | reverse complement strand
TGCCTGCTTCCTGTTACATATGCGTCAACGTTTTGGTCAACATAAGTCTGATGGGCTTCGAAGTCTGTCACTATCGATATGAAAGGCGTTTCTATTTTTTTGCTTTTTTTGAGTGCGCCGATCAGTTTCACCGCAAACGGGTGCGTCCCTATTATTAAGTCCGGCTTCTTGTCCCGAATAATTTCCCATGTGCGCCTGCTCTCGGCCCTTATGAAGAGTTTTGTGAAAGGCCCGTCAAGAAACTCCCTGTTTGTGATTTTATATAGCTCGCCATAAAGTTTGGGGAAACGGCCTGCAAGAATTTCGTAGCCCTCCTCAACCAGCATTTCAAGCATCTTGTTTTCTTCTTTTATGAAATCAACCAGTTCGGCTTCATGTCCGAGTTCTCTGAAGCCCTCTTCCAATGTCATTGCAACCTGATTGTGTCCGCCTCCTGTAGAAGCGGTTATTATCATAATCTTTGCCATATGTCCATCATTCCTTCCTAAAGCCATTTTACACTATCCTCCGTAAAAATGCCTCACATAATCAATATTTGGGCTGATTCAAAAAAACTCCGTGTGGTATCATTAGAAAAAAAGAAAAAGCCCGATGTTCTTTTGTGCCGTATTGTGTTTTAATAGTGGTGGAGGTGCTTGCAATGCAAAATGTGTTTCTATTTACCGGGGTTTTCCTTGCCGCGATGGGATTTCTGATATGGAAGTTCAAAGTGGTCGAAATTCTGAGGATGTACGACCCCAGGACATGCAAAGACAAGGACGGGCTTTCCAGATGGACCGGAATAAGATTCATTCTTGCCGGTATTGTTTCAGCCGCTCTTTTTTTCGCACCGATTCATGAAAGCGGTAGACACCTGCCCTTGATGCTGTATCTTGGCCTCATAATAGCAGTGCTCTCAATAACCGCATACGGCACTCGCAAATTTTCATGAGACACAATGAATCGAGTTGGTGACATGGCATACTTAAAAAGGATTTATCACAATTTAACGGGCCGGGTTCAGATTCCAAAACCCATTTTGGAAAGAGACGAAAAGGTTCTTCTCCACATATCCGACACCCCGTCCACCTTTTATAGAAGTCTCGGGATTCTTATAAAAGACATTTCACCGGAATATATTGTCCACACGGGAGACATCGCAGACGAAATCAAGCTGGGCATATATCCCCGAAGGGTTTTTCTATACGAAAAGAAAGCATCCAGGCTTATTGATATTCTGGAATCATCAGGCGCAGTCGAAATACATATTGCGCTTGGAAACCATGACAGCCCCGAAATACTGAGGAGGCTTTCCTCCCGGTCTAATATTTTCTATGCGGAAAGCGCCGTCATAGAAAACAGGAGATTCAATATCAGCCATTACGACAGCACAGATTTCGACGATTACGCACAGTATCATCTGTACGGACATGATATGAGCGAAAGGAGCCGTTTCGACGGATCCACATGGCACCTCAACGGAATATGCGCAATCCACGTCATTTTTCTTGGCTCCGGCAAAGTGTTTGAATTGAAGTATCCAAACGGTGTGGACGATTCCAGGCAAGGGAAAGTCAGAATGGGAACTTGAATTTCGGGAAGGATTGAAGCCCTATGATCTCTTTAGTCAGGCAGGGATGCCAAAGCATGATTATTGAAACAGACGATCCGGTGCGTTTTGAAAAGGAAGTGCTCCGCGCTTTCGATTACGCCAATTCCGACTTCAAGACTGCTTTCGACACTTCGGACGTAACAAGCATAATCGTCATGCTTACCCGCAGAATAAAAGCAAACAACAGCTCTAAGGAAATGGAAAGAATCTATTCCGTCGGCAGCGATGCCGCTTCATTTTTGTGCTTTCTTCTTAACCTCGAAAACGAAGGTGTCTTCAGATCCGTCCGCCTGTCTCCAAAGGTAATCCTGTTGAGACTAATGGGCGATGTCGACAGGGCCATCGACCGTATAGAATCGCATTTTGGGGCCGCAAGAGGCTCTTTCGAAACTCTGCTGGATGAAAAAGGCGCCGGCACTCTGATAGCCTTCACCGAAAAGAGCCTTCAAAAGTCCATTTCAATTTCCGACATGCATCCTGTGTCGCTTTTCACCGAGTCGTCCTCGCCTTCCATACTTGGGCATCTGGGGATCCATTCTCTTGAATACCTTAACCTTTGCCTTCACAACAGGGACTGGAACGAGCTCGACATAAAAATTTACGACAGCTACGGAAATTTCGAACTCCACTACAGGAGACTTCTTTTCATAGTCGAGGCGCTTGAAACGGGTCTTATACTGGGAGAGTCGTGGGGAAGGGATGCCGCATCGGTTTTTCAATCCGTTGGAATCTACAGGGTTCGCCTTTTCACATTTCTTCCTCCCCTCGAAATAAAGAAAATACTCACCGGCCTCGAGTATCTTGAAAACGGCAAACGAATTGTAGACATGGATCTTTACGCCCAGAAAAACAAGATAAGGTGGACCGAGCTCAGGACTCCCGAAGTTAAAGAAAAGGCCGAACTGGGTAAAATGTACCATGGTTTGCTCCTGGACAGATTGTCCGAAAAACAAGCCGCCCGTTTCGCATCGTTGAACGCTCAGGCAAAATAGTCGAACGTAAAAAAGAACCGGTAAAGGACACCAGAAAATGCGTCCCATGCCGGTTCTTTTTTTAATCTGCGGTAGTTCAAAGCCCTACTCCGTTTATGCTATTACAATCTATTCCACAATTACATTCCTGTATGTCTTCTTGCCTTTTCTTATAAGCAAAGCTCCGTCCTTGAGGTCTTTTTCACCAACAACATAGTCGAATGTTGAAACAGCATCGTCATGGATATATATTCCGTTCTGCCCTATCAGCCTGCGCCCTTCGCCATTGGACTTTATGAGCCCGATTTCCTTCAAAAGGCTTATTATGTCGACTCCATCCTCAAGCATCTTTGCAGGGACCGACACTGTAGGTATGTTGTCCTTTGCTCCTCCACCCTCAAAAAGCGCTCTTGCGGCGTCCCTCGCCTCGATGGCGTCCTTTTCTGAATGTATAAGCTTTGTAACTTCGAATGCGAGAACTTCCTTGGCCTTGTTTATTTCCTGGCCCTCGAGGCCCCCCAGCCTCCTGACTTCGTCCATCGGAAGGAATGTCAAAAGTGCCAGGCACTTCTCCACATCCGGGTCGGCTATGTTTCTCCAGTATTGGTAGAACTCGTAGGGAGATGTCTTTGTGCGGTCAAGCCAGAGCGCGCCTTTTTCCGTCTTGCCCATTTTTTTGCCTTCGCTCGTCGTAAGAAGGCTGAATGTGAGCCCATAGGCAGGTTGGGCTTCGACTCTTCTGATCAGGTCCGCCCCGGCTATTATGTTTGACCACTGGTCGTTTCCGCCAAGCTGTATCTTGCAGTTGTGCCTCCTGTAAAGCTCGAGGAAGTCGTAGCCCTGCATTATCATGTAGTTGAACTCAAGGAATGACAGGCCCTTCTCGAGGCGCTGCTTGAAGCACTCGGCGGTAAGCATTCTGTTGACCGAAAAATGCCTTCCTATCTCCCTCAGGAAATCGATGTAGTTGAGAGGCATCAGCCACTCGGCATTGTTGAGCATAAGGGCCTTTCCGTCCGAAAAGTCTATGAATTTCGAGAACTGGGCCTTGAAGGATTCGGAATTGCTTCTGATTGTTTCGGGCGTCATCATTTTCCTCATGTCGCTCTTGCCGGACGGGTCTCCGACCATTCCTGTCCCTCCGCCTATTAGGGCTATGGGCCTGTGTCCGGCCTGCTGCATGTGCATCATTACCATTACCTGTATGAAGTGGCCGACATGAAGGCTGTCCGCCGTTGGATCGAACCCTATATAAAAGGTGACTTTCTCCTTTTCGAGAAGTTCCCTTATCTCGTCTTCATGGGTTGCTTGCTCAATATATCCTCTCTCGTTCAGAATATCGTATACGTTGCGCATGGCGTTTCTCTCCTTTGTTGTTTTTTATAAAATAAAAGAGCGCATCTCCCTGTAAGGGCGAAGCGCTCGCGGTACCACCTTAATTCGCATGGAAAACCATGCCTCTGCCATTGTAACGGATAGCTCCCGCGGCATTGCCGAAACTCCGGATGTGTACTTCGTGCCAATGCGTTCTGCAGGCTTTTCACCGCCAGCCTGCTCTCTTTTGCTGTAACCGCCTGACCCTACTGTCATCCTTCACAGTTCAGAATACGACTATTTTCCACTATCTTAATCCAATTGGAGCCCTTTGTCAAGACAATAAGCCTTGCCGGGAAATAAGTTCTTGCAGTGGTGCCGCTTTTATTTTATAATGGGAATTGTCTTTATACAGATTACTATTGTGTTTCACACACGGACGCGGAGGTCGAAATGAACAAGCTCACAGTACAAAAATACGGGGGCACATCTGTCGGTTCCATCGAACGGATCAGGCGGGTCGCCAGGAAGATAATCGAGACAAAGGAAGAATACGGGCAAGTGGTTGCCGTCGTTTCGGCAATGGGGGACAGTACCGACCGTTTGGTTGAGATGGCGCATTCCATAACCGACAGGCCGTCCGAGCGTGAAATGGACATGCTTCTTTCGACGGGGGAAATGGTTTCCATATCCCTTTTGTCGATGGCAATAGAAGCCGAGGGGTACGAAGCCGTTTCGCTCACCGGACCCCAGTCCGGAATAATAACGGACCTTCACCACAAAAATGCCCGCATTCTCGACATAGACACGAAACGCATAAAAAAAGAGCTCGACAGCGGACGGATAGTTGTTGCGGCAGGCTTCCAGGGAATCACCGAAAAGCGCGACATATCGACACTGGGCAGAGGCGGTTCGGACACTACGGCAGTTGCCTTGGCGGCGGCTCTCAAAGCCGAAAAATGCGAAATCTATACGGATGTCGACGGCATATACACAAGCGATCCGCGAAAAGTGAAAAATGCCAAAAAGCTCGACGTAATATCCTATGACGAAATGCTGGAGCTGGCCTTCCTTGGTGCGCAGGTTCTCCATCCCCGCTCCGTAGAGCTTGCCAGAAAGTTCAATATTCCCCTGGAAGTGAAATCAAGCTTCGAAGACAAACCCGGAACAAGAATTGTGGAGGTGGACCAAGTGGAAAAAGTTGTTGTAAGAGGCGTGACACTGGACGAGGACATAGCGAAAATAACAATAATGGAGGTTCCCGACCGTCCCGGTATAGCCTTCAGGCTCTTCTCCGAGCTGGCCGGCGAAAGCATTCCGATAGACATGATAATACAGAACATAAGCAGGGACAATGTAAACGATGTTTCCTTCACCGTCAAATGGGACCATCTCGGCAAAGCCTTGTCCATAAGCCGCAGGGTTGCCGTCGAAATTGACGCAAGGGACGTCTCTTTCGACGATGCCGTATGCAAGCTTTCAATAGTGGGAACGGGAATAGCAAACAGTGTAGACGCCGCATCCAACCTTTTTGAGTCGCTTTTCGAGCTTGGCGTCAACATACAGATGATTAGCACATCCGACATCAAGATTTCCTGCATAATAGACAAGTCTTCCGGCAAAGAAGTTTTGTCCCACATACACGACCGCTTCATATTAAATGACATCGAAATCGGCGAAAAAAACTGAAATCAGCAAAAATTATTGCGATTTCTTGACTTTTCGTGAACACGTTCACGAACTTATATGCTATAATATTTGTGTCAAATAAATTTGTTTTTTTATGTAATCGTGATATTGTCAGTTAATCATGGTCATGATTGTTTTTTGGTGAAAGTATTTTCTTTTTTGCGAAATATTTTTCGCCGATTTTTACCGAATAAAAGGGTTTTTAATATTCCGAACAGAAAGTGTATTGAAATCACTGCCCTGCATGAATTTTAAAGAACCCATGAACTTGGCACAAGTATTGCAGTAACATATGTTTGCTTGCCGAGTGCAAATGAACACGAACAACTGGATGAAGGACTCGGGAGAGCGCCATCTGCGGCCGCCGAAGGGACAAGTCAATGTTTGCCGGCATTGATGAATTTCTCAGGCAAAAGAACCGGTTCCGGACAGAACTCTGGAAGAATCTTCTTAAATGATTCATTGTCAATCAAGCTGACAGAGAAGCAATGGCAGAGAATTTGTGCTGTTGCTGTTTTTTTTAATAAACTATTCTAAGGGGGACATGATATGAAACAAAGCGAGTTTGATTTTTCAAGGATCGATCCGGTTCTCGAAAAATACGCGCACGTGAAAGGGAGTCTGATTACCATACTTCAGAAAGCCCAGGAAACTTACGGCTACCTGTCTGAAGAAGTCATTCTCTACATTGCGGAAAAAACCAAGGTTAAACCCGCAAAAATTTACGGAGTGGTGACCTTCTACACCCAGTTCAGGCTTAAGCCGGTAGGGAAATACCTTATCATGCTTTGCCAGGGTACGGCATGCCATGTAAACGGATCCGAGAGGATCGAGTCGGCAATATGCCAAAAGCTTTGCATCAAGGACGGCGAAACTACAGAGGACAATCTGTTCACACTGAACAACGTAGCCTGCCTGGGATGCTGCAGCCTCTCGCCGGTAATGATGATAAACGGCGAAACGTATGCAAAGCTTACGCCCAAAAAGGCCGAGAACATTCTCGACAAGTTGAAAAAAGAAGCTCTGCTTGAAGGGGAGGTGCAGTAGATGAAGATAGTAATAGGAGAGGGAAGTTGCGGCCTGGCGGCAGGAGCCGGAAAAGTGCACGAAAAAATAAACGAAGTCCTTTCGTCCAACAACCTTAAAGCCGATGTTGAAATCACCGGATGCTGCGGAATGTGTTATCTCGAGCCGATTGTGGATATATACGACGACTTCGGGGAGAAAACTACATATGTAAAGGTTACTCCCGAAATGGTTGACGACCTCATACTCAAGAAAATAAGGGACAACCAGGAAGTCAACACATGTGAAATATCACAAAGCGACATCAACATACTTGGCAACCAAAAACGCATAGTTCTCAGGAATTGCGGAATCATCAACCCAGAAAAGATAGACGACTATCTGGAGGCCGGAGGCTACGAAGCCATAAAGAAATGCATTTCGCAGCTTACGCCCGAAGACGTCATAGACATCATAAAGAAATCAGGTCTTAGGGGCCGCGGCGGGGCCGGTTTCCCGACATGGTTCAAATGGAACGCGGCCAGGGCGTCGAAGAGCGAGCCC
>PKTO01000066.1 GCA_002869095.1 Clostridiales bacterium | reverse complement strand
TATGTATCCAAGGAATCTTAACCGCAGGGAATATCCCACTGTAAACTAGTATGAGCGAATAATTTATATTGCTTGGCAACACAAAAAGATGAATAGAGAAATACAATAACGTGTTAATGGTGTCTAGCAATATCTAGTGGGAGGAAATAAAAGGGGGGATGATTGAAAACCGCAATAATACTGAAAACACGAAAAGTTAATAATCTTTAAATTTTATTGTTTGCACTAGTTGAATCTACTCCCACTAGATATTTTGTACATAAAAAGCATATTGAAGTAATAAGTAAAGACTATAAAAATTCAAATGAGTATTCAATGATTGACTATGTTTCTTAACAAACCACAGTGAATATTTATAAATTGAATAATAAAAAGGAGTTGAAATAATGGAAAAAGCAATCAAGACAACGGAAACAACGGAAACAAGAGAAAATTGGGGAAGCAGATTTGGTTTTATAATGGCTACTGCAGGGTTTTCAATTGGACTGGGTAATATATGGAGATTTCCTTATTTAGTAGGAATGAATGGCGGCGGAGCGTTTTTATTTGTATATTTAATAATTTGTGTCATGATAGGTATTCCTTTGTTTAATATGGAGATGAGCTTGGGACGTAAAACTCAATTGGATCCAGTTAGAGGAATGAGATCTGTAAGTGAAAAGGGGAGTCTTTGGGCATTGTTCGGATGGACAGGCGTACTGGCTGCATTCATAATTTTAACTTATTATATGCAAATAATGGGATGGATTTTAGCATATTTAGTTAAAATGGCTTCGGGGCAATTAAGCGGATTAACACCTGAAGGATATACACAAGCATTTACAAGCTTTACAGCTAATCCAATGATTGTTGCTGGATTTACGTTAGTGTGTTTTGTCATATTGGGCTTAATTTCGGCTAAAGGGTTAGAAAAAGGTATTGAAAAAGCATGCAAGATAATGATGCCTACACTGTTTATAATGTTAATTATTTTAGCTATAAGATCCCTTACTCTTCCAGGCGCAATGGAAGGATTGAAGTGGTATTTAAATGTTGATTTCTCAAAAATTAATGGAAGTGTAATGCTGGCAGCATTAGGACAATCGTTTTTCTCTATAGGAATAGCGAGTGGTGGTGCATTTATTTATGGTAGTTATTTAAATAAAGACAGCAATATTCCGACGGACTCTGTTATAGTAGTTGGTTTTGATACATTTGCGGCATTTATTGCAGGTTTAGTTATTTTCCCGGCGATATTTGCATTAGGATTACCGACTGATTCTGGTCCAAGTCTATTATTTGTTACTATGTCAAATTTATTCGATCAATTACCGGCAGGAACCATATTCGGCTCAATGTTCTTCTTATTATTATTATTTGCTGCTCTTTCTTCAGCATTAGGATACTTGGAGCCAGTAGTAGCTACTTGTACTGGATTGTTCAATATGAATAGGAAAAGTGCTGTATGGACAAGCTTGGCAGCAATATTTGCCGTAGGATTTCCAATGATAATGGCTCAAGGTCCTTGGAAGGATATTTTAATCGGTGGAAGAAACTTCTTTGATTTTGCTGATTATATTTCAGGAAATGTCATGATGCCTTTAGGAGCATTGATATTATCATTCTATGTATTGATAGTATGGAAATTTAAAGAATTTCAAAGTGAAACCAATGTTGGCGCAGAGCAAGGTACGCTTAGGGTATTTACATGGTGGGCACCACTTGTTAAGTATATAATACCAATAGCCTTAGTAATAATATTTGTAACTGGGGTATTCTAAGGGGAATATCCCAATGCAAACTAGTCTGAGCGAATAATATTAAATTGCTTGGCAGCACAATAAGGATAAAAGAAAGATTTTCACAATCCGGCGCCAATTAGGTGTCGGATTGTGAAAAAAAACATAATTGAAAATATAAAATATAACGGGAGATCTTATGGATAAGAATATCAAGAAAATGTATTTCTTTGATTGCGCCATACTGGGAGGGCTAACCGCTCTGCTGGTTTTTCTGATAGGTTATGTCCTATGCAGTTTGGGTTATGTGCTGAACGAATGGCCGATGCGCGTAGGCATAATGGCTTCGGGTTTGCTTGCGCTTTTATTCGCATTGACCGGAATGGCGACAGTAATGATTCATTTACATAAAAATAGTAGTGAACTTTACAAAGACAACATTGAATGGCAGGGAGCTGAATTGCAGATTGAAACTATTAATGGTAAAGCGATATGAATAGAAACAGGAATTGGTTGCAGGAAACCTTTGATATTTTATTTATTATGATACTTTGCTTTGCGACGCTTTTGAGCGCAATGCTCATAAAAGGGAGCAACCCCTTGCAAATGGAATACATACTTAAGCCGGCGACATTCATAATGACAGTAGGGTCAATCGGAATATATTTATGGTATGTGTCTCGAGAATCGGAAAAAGGCCTTGAAACAATGATACAAAAGATATACAAGACAAATTGAAATTTATGCACAGGTGTAAGATTGGAAGGAGTCGGAAAACTTGAACTTTTGGAACTTGCTCAATGCTTTGGCATGGATAGCATGCATCATATTGGCCGGACTGCTGCTATATGACTTGATTAAAGTGGAAATGAACAATAAAACTGGACAGGGTGGCGAATGATATGGAAAAAGAAAATAACCATAATGAAATCGAGCATTCCAACTCATTGGGGCCGATACATATTTGGGCCCTTGGAGTAGGCGTCGTACTAGTTGGACAATTTATGGGTTGGAATCTTGGAATAATGAAGGGTGGCTCTATAGGGTCGCTTTTGGCCTGCTGGATCATTGGGATACTTTATGTGTGCCTTATAATGGTCAATACCGAAATGGGAACATTCGTCCCTGAAGCCGGCGGACAATACGCCATGGCGAAGTATTTCATGGGTCCTCTCGCATCTTTCAACATAGGACTCATGCTGGTATTCGAATATGTAATGCTCGAGGCGGCCGATGCATTGGTCGTCGGAGAGCTTTTAAAGAGCCTAAGCCCCGATATACAAGTACTTCCCTTCATACTGCTGAGCCTGCTTGCCCTTACATACCTTAACTACAAAGGTTCACACGGAAGCATGAACGTAAACATATTCTTGACCGGAATCGCATTCCTGACCATATTGATACTTTTATCAAGCACAAAATTTTATAGCACTGGGGAAAGTCTCATAAACCTGAAGGACAACATAAACGGATTGCCTTACGGATGGATGGGAATACTTGGGTCTTTTCAATTTGGATGTTGGTTTTATTTGGGGATAGAGGGTACGGTACTTGCTTCGAGCGAATGCAAGTCAAAGAACAGAGCCATTCCGGTAGGAGCAATAGCTGGACTCATAACCTTGATGATTGGGGCAACAATAACGTGGTTCGTATGCTCGGGACTAATGAAGGCCGATGTCCTTGCCATATCAGTGTATCCATTGTTTGATGCGGCAAAGATGACAAAAATCCCGTTTATCGCGCATATTCTTTTCGCAGGAACCATGCTTGCATGCCTTGCAAGCGCAAACGGATGCATTACCGATGCAAGCAGAGCTTGGTACGCAATGTCCGAAGATACATTGATACCGAAATTTTTCGCCAAAAAGCATCCCAAGTACGGAACACCTTACAGGGCGATAATATTTTTGCTTCCAATAGCAATTGCTTTTGGTTTCACAGGGCTTCTCGACCAGGTTGTGACATTCTCGATTTATTCAGCATTGTTGGTGTACATTTTTACCGCTTACATGATGATCAAATTCAGAAAGATGTATCCTTTAAGCGAAGTGGAAAGAGGATATATTTCCCCGCTCCATCCATTGCCGGCAATAATATTGGCATGCCTGGCCGGTTTGACCCTTGTGGGGATGTACTTCGGGTATTGGATAAACATTCTTTCGGGAACACTCTTTTACTTGATAGCCTCGATTTGGTTTGTAAAGCATAGATCCAAGCAAATGAATTTGAATGAATTCACGGCAAAAGGGGCTTCATATTTGCCGAGACCGAAAGGGTACTAGAAGTGCGGTTGTTTTTTATCTGGTTGTTCAAGTTTATGGTCAGGTTATTGAAATCAAACAGGAAGGCCGGCATGAAGTATTCAAGCGCTTAGCAAAATTTCAAAAAGCTTATAGAAAATAATAATTCCAGTCAATTGGCTGGAATTACAAACACTGTCAGCCAAATAATTGTGCTATAATGTAGTATGACATTCTACAATATGGGAGATTAAGATGGCGAAAGAAGGCAAGACGATACAGTCGGTGGACAGGGCTATAGAAATACTTAGGTGCTTTGAAAAAAATGAAGAGCTTGGAGTGACTGAAATCGGAAAGATGGTCAATCTTCATAAGAGCACTGCTTTCAATCTGATTTCTACGCTTGAGAAGGCCGGACTCTTGACAAAAGATGAGAATTCAAGCAGATATAAGCTTGGAATAGAACTGTTCAGGCTCGGAACTCTGGTAAATTCCAATTTAAGGAAGATGTGCATGCCCTATTTGGAGAAACTCGTGGGCATGTATTCGGAAACGGTCAATCTTGTAGCCAGAAATGATGACTTGGTGATCTATCTGGAAAAGATAGACAGTCCCCATTCAATGAGAATAAGCACCAACGAGGGGATGAGGCTTCCAATGTATTCAACAGCGGTCGGAAAGTCCATAATGGCTACGCTTCCCAAGAATGAAGTGGAGGATATAATTGGAAAGATCAGCTTTTGCAAATTCACCGAATATACAATCTGCGGAGCCGGCGAATTGCTTGACCAACTGCAATCAATAAGGGAAAAGGGATATGCAGAGGATATTCAGGAATATGAAATAGGATTGACTTGTGTAGCCGCGGCAATAAGAGACTATACCGGAATTGCAAACTATGCAATAAGCGTATCGGGCCCCCATTCGAGAATGACCGAAGAAGTAAGGTCTCGTATAGGCCAAACCTTGGTTGAATTCACGGGGGAATTGTCAAGAAAGATGGGATATTGGCATATTGATATTTGATAAAAGCACACATAAGATGAGTGAAAACAATCGGGCAAATCAGCCCGATTGTTTTTTTTGAAAATTAATTTAAAAACCCCTTGATTAATGCAAAATAGTATGGTAATTTTAATGTATTACAATACGATACGCTGTACCACAATATAAAACATAAAAATGGAGGGAACAAAATGGCAAGGAAAAAATCTATTTTGGATTTTCACAAAATGAAAAAAACAGGGGAAAAAGTGACTTGGATAACTGCTTATGATTTCCCCATGGCTTCTTTTGCCGAAGAAGCAGGAATGGACATGATATTGGTTGGTGATTCGCTTGGAATGGTTACATTGGGTTATGACGGAACAATTCCGGTGACAATGGATGATTGCATTTCTCATTGCAAAGCCGTCAGACGCGGCGCTCCAAATACTTTCATTTTTGGAGACATGCCTTTTGGATCATACCATACTACTGACGGTGAAGCTGTAGCGAACGCATGCAGATTCCTTAAAGAGGCTGGAATGGATGCAATCAAGCTTGAAGGGGGAAAGAGGGTCGCAAGCAAGATCAGGGCAATCACTGATGCCGGAATAGTAGTAAGCGGTCATATAGGACTGACTCCTCAAAGTGCAGGACAACTTGGAGGATTCAAGGCTCAGGGGCTGCATGTCGACAGCGCCAGAAAACTTATCGAAGACGCCATTGCAATAGAAGAAGCGGGAGCGCTTGTGTTGCTGCTTGAGGCTGTTCCGCCTGAACTTACAGAATTCATTGCAAACAAGTTGTAAATTACGGTATATTCGATCGGAGCAGGAGTGCCTTGCGACGGACAATTGATTATATGCGGAGACATGCTGGGAATGTTCCAGGCATTCACTCCCAAATTCGTAAAGAAATATGCAAATGTTGCCGAGGTCATGATCAATGCAATGAAGGAATATGTTTCAGACGTAAAAGAGTCGAAATTCCCTGAAGACAAGCATGTATATCACATCAAAGACAGCAAAGAGGACTTCGAAAAAATGTTTGCCGAGTTTAAGTAGCCTTCTCAAGGTTTTCATATAACTCTTGGGCGAAAGTGGATAATCTCCACTTTCGCTCAAAAAAGATGTATAATTAAATAAAAAAACAGAGTAGGTGCAATGCGTCAAGTGCCAAAGGATGGGAGGTCGCCTTTGGACGAAGAGGAGACTCGCGTTATTTCATCGCTTCCGCTGTTACAAGATCATTGTATAGGTGGAAGCATTGCTCAAAAAGGAGGATCATATGAGTAATGCTTTTATTAAAAGGGAAAAAAAATTCAGCACTGAAACATTGGTAAGGGTTGGACTGTTGACGGCACTCAGCCTGGTTCTAAAGATTGTTCTGGAGGTGTATGTCCCCTTGGCGGGGATACCGTCTCTGAGAATAAACTTCACATCGGTTCCGATAATGATAAGCGGGATCATTTGCGGACCATTTGCCGGATTAGCAACGGGCGCGCTGTCGGATCTTCTGGGATTCGCCATCAAGCCCGCAGGACCGTATTTTCCAGGATTCACATTGTCAAGCGCTCTGACTGGCTTCATTCCCGGGGTAATATACAAATACCTGAGAAAGGATATGAACTTCAATGTTCTCAACACAATATTCATTTCGCTCATATCCCTAGGCTTTGCAGGAATTCTTTTCACAAGAGACATCTTGTCTTTTGGGGACGGTAAGCTTTTATACAATGGCGAAGAATTGGGTCTTGCATATCCCATGCTTTTTATTGTACTGATTGCGGTATATATCTATGTTCCGATAAAAACCAGTACAAAACTGAATGGGATAAAGATGGACAAGATAATTTTTACAGTCAGCGTCACTCAGCTGATATGCTCCATGATATTGAACACTTACTTTCTTTCGGTCTTATACGGCAAAGGGATGCTGGCATTCATGCCGGGCAGGGTTCTTTCGAATTACATCATGATTCCCATGTATTCGATGTTCATATCGGTTTTGGTCAAGAGCATGGCGGCATACAATAAAAGAAGCACAAAAAAAATAAAAACGGAGGTAGGGCATGTCATACAAAAGTGATATAGAAATAGCGCAAGAGGCAACAATGGCCGACATAAGGGAAATAGCCAAGAAGGTGGGACTTTCAGAGGAGAACATAGACCTTTACGGCAAGTACAAGGCAAAAGTCGACTACAACGTACTAAGCGGAAAAGAAGGCAAAAACGCCAAGATGATACTCGTGACGGCAATCAACCCGACTCCTGCGGGAGAAGGCAAGACAACGACCACAATAGGAGTGGCTGACGCTCTTTCGAGGCTTGGAAACAATACCAT
>PKTO01000232.1 GCA_002869095.1 Clostridiales bacterium | reverse complement strand
TATTAAAATTGACCGAAGTGGTCAACGGAGGGTGGTTCAATTGGATGAAAAACTGAAAAAACTCGATACCGCGAAACTGGACGGTATAAGAAACAGCGCGCTTGAGGAATTCGGGCGCAACAGCTATGAAAAGGCTTCGACCAACAACATTGTCAAAAATGCAGGCATTTCAAAGGGTCTTCTTTTTCACTACTTCGTCAACAAGCGGGGCCTTTACGACTATCTTGAAAAATTTGTATTCCAAAAGATGGTGGATGTAATACTTGAAGAGACTGATTTCGATGAAACGGACATATTCAACCGCATCAAGCAGATTGCGGTCATCAAGATGGGAGTGCTTGCCAGATATCCCGGAATAGAGACCTTTTCAAAGGCAATATATAACGATAAGTCCATTGCCGACATGAAGGAGATTGTCGACGAGATGGTCCCGGACCTTTATCGCAATATCTACACAAAGAATATAGATACGAGCCGATTCAAGGACGGTCTGGATTTCGACAAAGCGATAAAGATCATCCAGTGGACCATCGAAAAATACGGCGAGGAACAAATAGACCATGCTAAAAAAACCGGAACGGTTCTGCATTATTCAAAAATAGTATCTGGAATAGATCCCTATATTGATATTTTGAGAAAGGCTTTCTGCAAGAAAGGGGAGATGTAAGATGATAAGTGTAAAAAATTTGTATCACTCCTATTCGAATGACGAAAAATATGCCGTCAAGGATGTCAGCTTTGAAATAACCGAGGGCGAAGTCTTTGGTTTTTTGGGCCCCTCAGGAGCCGGCAAGTCTACAACCCAAGGCATTCTTACAGGTCTTTTGCAGCTGCAAAAAGGCGACGTGACCGTTGCCGGATACGACATAAAGCATATAAAGAATGAAATGTTCAACAAGATAGGCATGTCATTCGAGCAGTCAAACGTTTACAGCAAGATGACCGGCAAGGAAAATCTTGAATTCTACAGAAAACTTTTCGATGTAAAAACTCGGGACCCCCAGGAACTTCTTGAACTTGTAGGTCTCGGGGACAAGGGGGACATAAAGGCGGGTGAATATTCCAAGGGCATGAAGCACCGCTTGACCTTTGCCCGCTCAATGATCA
Organism: Clostridiales bacterium; assembly: GCA_002869095.1. GTDB lineage: Bacteria > Bacillota > Clostridia > Peptostreptococcales > BM714 > BM714. The sequence goes on along the minus strand of PKTO01000232.1, from coordinate 6,284 downwards.
ACAATCCGACTCTTTGGTTCCTTGACGAGCCCACTACCGGCCTCGACCCGTCGATAGCATCGGAGATAAAATCGATAATCAAGGAAAAGAACAGGGAAGGCGTAACTATTTTCCTTACCACGCACAACATGTTCATTGCGGATGAGCTTTGCGACCGCGTGGGATTCATTGTGGACGGGGAAATCAAGCTTATCGACTCCCCAAAGAATCTAAAGCTGCAATACGGGGAAAAATTTGTCGATGTGGAATATGTGGATGGAAAAGAAGCCAAAAAGGAATCCCTGTCTTTCATGGAGAAAGAGGACATAGGAAGATTGAAGGAAATACTGGACAGCTATGAAATACGGACAATGCATACCAAGGAGGCAACCTTGGAGGAAATCTTCATAAAGGTCACCGGAAGGGAGCTTGTTTGACATGAAACTATGGCACAGTTTCGTAAAAGAACTTCAATTGTCTTCCAAGAGCTGGTATTTCTACATCGAAGTCGGAATGGCTGTAGTTCTGCTTTTAATTTTGCTGGTTGCGGTGCCCAAGGAAACAGACAGCAGAACGGACGAGTACCTATATGCCGGAGACATTCCCTCCGATTATGTGGATTTGATCTACAGGGGGTTGCTTGACGACGAAGACGAGGACAGCGAGTATGAAAGGGTCGAAATAAAAGTGGGAGGCGACTTGTTCGGAGCAGACCTGTTTGTTACGGACACAAGAAACATATACTTCGTCGACGACCGCGAGGCTGTACTTAGGCTGGCCAAGGAAGACAAGGAAGTCGGCATTGAAATAATCCCAGCCAGCGACGGAGGATTGGACTATTTGTACTATCTTCAGGGCTACGAGTCCCAAAAGCTCAAAAATCTATACATGGTACTGCAAAACAACAAGGTCAACTACAAGTTTGTTGAAAGGCATATGGACAGGCAGACGGTCGAAACAATCGAGAAAGATCCCTTTGTGCTCAACAACAGGGAAAACATAGTTCCGGTTTTTCTTACCTACAACGGAAGCCTGATGGGGCTTTTCATAATAGCGGCATACATTTTCCTTGACAAGAAAGAGGGAATAGCAATGGCCTACGCTGTTACCGCTTCCAAGGTATGGCACTACCTCATGAGCAAGATAGGGGTCATGATGGTTACAACCATATCGACGGGCCTTATACTCGTGATTCCTGTGATGGGGGCAAGGGCCAACTATCCACTCCTGCTTTTGCTGGTTGTCACAACGGCATTCGCCTTTTCTTCCCTGGGCCTTCTCGTGACAACCTACTACAGGGACATGATGCAGTCTTTCGGGGCTTTCTTCATCATCATAGTCGCAATGATACTTCCAAACGTATCCTACTTTGCTCCAAGCTGGGAGCCCTCATGGATAAAATACTTCCCGACATACCACATACTTGAAGGTTTCAAGGAGGCCATATCCATAGGCGGAAGCGCCGGATATGTCGTATTCGTATCTATCGGATTCCTGGCGGCGGGTCTGCTGCTTTTCCTGTTCGCCAATTACAGGTTCAAGAAAACGCTTACGATATGAAGAGGCGGGTGAAAACAATATGAACAGAAAAATTTTAGCGGTTTTCCTGCGGGACATGAGAGTAAGCACGCGAGACTTCGTAGCCCTTTATATAATAGTCTTTCCCGTTCTCTTTTCGATAGCCATAAACCTGTTTGTGCCCGGCATCAACGATTCCACTGTGAATATCGCCATGCTGGAGGGCGACAATCCCGAGCATGTCGGCTACTTTAGGGATTATGCGGTTGTAGAGCTTTTCGAAACAGCCGACGATGTCAGGCGCAGGGTCGAAAAGCGGGACAACATAATCGGAATTCTTCCCGGAAGCAAAGACTACTATATTTTCGCACAGGGAAACGAGCCGGAGGGCTTAGTCGATTATGTAAAAACTCTCAGAGCCTATGAATTTTTCGGTGTGACAGCCGAGGACACCAGGGTGGAATTTTCGGACTTCGGAAACACCATCCCTCCGATCAAGAAGCTCATGGTCAATGTGGCAATAATGCTGTCTTCAGTTCTTGGAGGAATGCTGATTGCGCTTAACATAGTCGAGGAAAAGGTCGACAACACCATAAGCGCTGTGAATGTGACCCCCCTTTCAAGAGGCGGATATATACTGGGAAAAAGCATCATAGGGATACTTGTCCCCGTGGTCGGAACGATAACGATGCTTGTACTGACCGGCTTCTCCAATGTAAACATGTTCCAAATGCTTATGATGCTGCTTGCAACCTCCATAATAAGCATACTGGTGGGATTCATAGAGGGAATCAACAACAGCGATGTCATGGAAGCCGCCGGAAACATCAAAATACTTTTCCTTCCCTTGATGGGGTCTGTGGCGGGAGCTGAGCTTCTTTCCGACAAGTGGCAAAAGTTTTTTTACCCGATACCCTTCTATTGGACATACAAAGCAAATGACATGATTCTCTCAAGGAGCGGAACATGGGGAAAGATTTCACTCTATACGGCATTTGTTGTTGCAATAAGCGCCGTTGTGTTTGCAATTATTGCCCCCAAAATCAGAAAGGGGCTGGAGCATTGATCTATTTAAGGAATAAAAAGCAGAGGATTTGCACAGACATGGTTTTGTTTGTGACTGAAAATATCTTGTGGGAGGTGCCTTGCATTGGCTAAGATGAATATTGATCCAAAGAAGAGGAATCTTATTCTGGCGCTTTTGGCCTTGGCGGCAGTCGGAGCACTGGTTGTATGGCTCCTGCTCGGTCCATCGGCAGATGTGGAGGCAGACACTGCCAAAAAGGCTGACATATACCGCAGCATTGAAGACACAGGCAAAGTCAGGAGCGAACGCAGCCTTGACCTGCCTGCCGCGGGAAATGGAAAAGTCCTGTCCATACTCGTCGAGGTCGGCGACAAGGTAGAGGAAGGGGATTTGTTGGTCTCCATGGACGACAAGGCGCTGGGATATCAGCTTGAGTCGCTCGACTATCAGATAAAGGCGCTGGAAAGCAACATATCCCATCTGGCAAAGCCATACAGCAATCTTTCGCTTGCAAACTACAGGGCATCTGCAAAAATTGCAGAGGAAAACTATCTCAAAGCCAAGAGCGATTATGAAAACGCCCTTACGCTTTATGAAGCCGGCGCAATCAGCAAGTCGGAGCTTGACTCGCTTGAGCTCCTGAGCACTGTTGGAGAAATGAACTACTTCATGGCTGCAAACGAATCGAGCGCTGCATCAAAGGGCGGCGACGACGATGTGCTTATGCAATACGGATACCAGCTCAAATCACTGATGACCCAGCTGGAATCGATGAAGGATGAAATACAGGAGTACCAGATAAGGGCCCCATTCGACGGAACCGTCGGGGACATATTCGTCGAGAAAGGCGAGTCCGTCACTGCGTTGAGTCCGGTGGTTCAAGTATTCGAAGACAAGTATTATGTTGAATCCAGCCTTCTTGAGGAAAGTTTCGTGCAGATGGAAATGGATGCTCCCGTTGAAATCTTCTTTGACGACGAAGTTGCCGAGGGCTATGTGAGGAAAATTCACCCCACCATCAAGACAGTTGTTTCGGACCTGGGAGTTTTCCAGCAGAAAGGCATAGTCGAAATTGCGGTCGACCACGATTTCAACCTGATCGACCGAGAGGTTGAATTGGTCTTCAAGCTGGGCATGCGAGAGGGAGTTCTTACGGTTGACAAGGATGCATTGATTAAACGCGACAGAACCGACTGCGTCTTTACAATTGAGAATGGCAGGGCCAGGCTCAAAGAGGTAAGCGTGGGTTCGAAGGGAAATTCCCGCTCGGAGATATTGGAAGGGCTGGAGGAAAACGATATTGTGGTTGTCAATCCTGGTGACGACTTGGAAGACGGAGACAAAATTTCTTATTAGGGATTAAAAAGGAGGAAAAACATGGGTGGACTGAAGATTTTGGGAATTTTTTTGCTGGTTTACGCTGTAATTGTTGTGCTTATAACCGTCAAAAAACCGGAGATCATATGGAAAATGAAAAAAATTCAACTATTCATAAAGTTCTTGGGCGAAAGCGGTACAGTCATTTTCTTTTACGCCTGGGCCGCACTTGCCGCCGGAATTGGAATATGGCTGCTTGTGCGATAACATGAACTGGCGAATCAAAGCCCGAGCCTTGAAAGGTTCGGGCTTTTTCTCATGAGGCTGTCATTGACAGAATTATCAAAAAGCTATAGTCTTTAATATATGAATAAGGCAATTATTATAAACAAAATTCCGGGGAGGAAAGATTATGCCTGAAAACAAAAAAGCCGTCTACTATATCTGCAACAATCCTTCATGGGGCCATGTCGCGCTCCATGTTTGGAACATACTTTACGAGGAGGGCTATTTTGCCGAATCCACGGGCATCTTTTTCGACGGCGGCGAGGTCATGAAATTCACCGATGAATGCGGGGATGAATTCTATTTCGCGCCCACCAATACAGCCATCTGTTTGGATTATCCGCGTTATCTCCCTGACATGAACAAGCATTTCGCGAATTTCGACATATCCGGAATGGTAACCTGGCATGAAGGCGCAAACGCGCCGGACAAGGTGCTCACTGTCCATTCTCTGGGAGACGTCAATTCCGGCGTTTACGGACCTGCCAGGCCGAGATATATGAGAAACCTCATGCTTGCCATGGAACGCAACAGGATGGATTTGGGACTTGACGACTACCATGTGGCAACCGAGGCAACCCATTGGTCTGGCGCATACGGAGATGATAGCAGTCCTTCGCTTCTTCTCGAATATCCGGTGGCAATGATGGACATAGAAGTGGGAAGCGACCTTGAAAGCTGGAACGACCTCGACGCCTGCCGCGCCCTTGCCCGCTCCTTGACGAGCGTTTTCGTGGACGACGGAAAAAAAGTCCACAATCTTCTTTGCATGGGCGGAGTCCATTTCGATCCAAATTTCAGAAACGCCGTTTTCACCGATTGGGAAGGCGAAGCCTTCGGCATAACCCATATAATCGCCAACCAGTGGCTGGTTTCCGGAGAATACGAAAACGGACAGGGACTTGAAAGGGCAATAAAATGCATAGACGCAATTGAAGAAGGAATCGAAGCCATCGCCTTCCACGACAAGATGAAGGGCTGCTACAAGGATTTGGCGAGGGCTCTGGGCGAAAAGTACCAGGTTCCCATCTACAAGCATCAAAGGCTTCGAAAACCGCGGGGACTCGATTTTAAGTAAAACAAAAGAGCCGGGCTTAAGAGCCCGGCTTCAACTTTGCTTTTCAGACATTTCTTTCTGCTTGCTCTACAGCTTCTTTACATATTGGGACTTGAGATACATGCCTCCGAAGCCGGGAATCTTGCAGTCTATGTCGTGGCCCCCGTCGGCGTCCTCCACAAGGCGTATGTTCTTGACCTTGGTCCCCATCTTGAGGCTCGAAGAACTCCCCTTGACCTTCAAATCCTTTATTACCGTAACAGTGTCGCCGTCGCTCAGTATGTTTCCGTTAACGTCCCTGACGACCCTCTTGTCCCCGCCACTTTCAGAAGCAAGTTCCTCGCTCCATTCGTGTCCGCATTCCGGGCACACAAAAAGAACCCCGTCGTTGTAAGTGTATTCCGAATTGCATTTCGGGCAGTTTGGCATTTTGTCCATCGTTTTCTCCTCCGCTCATGTTTTATTGAAAGAACTTTCTTGTTCCTATCTGCATTTTTTTATACTATCACAGTCTCCCCGATTCGACAAATCGCCCGCGCCCTCGTTGGCGTGCAAGCCCGCATCAGTTTGTTTTTTTATCTCCACGAACATCTTCTTCCCTAAATGTCTTTTACCACGAGGCCCATCATTCCTGCAACCATGACCGCCTGCACCGGAGAAACGACGGCGCCCTTCATGTCCTCCATCCGAATACCGATTCCTTCAATGTCGCAGGTGCTTATGTCTATTCCGCAAAGGCTTGTCCCTGACATCTGGCACTCCCTCATGCTTGTATCTTCATATCTTGCGTCAACCATTTCCGAACTTTGGAAGTCCGCGAAATCCAGAATAGAGTCTCTCGCTTCAAACCTTTTGCAAAGTGAAAACCTCAGATTTGCATATTTGCAATTGCATTTGTCGATTGCCGTGTTTTGGATGGCCGCCCCGCCGAGATTCAATCCGACCATCTTGCAATTCTCGAATTCCACTCTATGTATTATAGCGCCTCCCAAGCCCAAGTTCGAAAGGTCGCAATTCTCAAATCTGACATCCTCAAGTTCGACTCTTTCAAAGACCGTTTTTTTGAAAACGACATTTCTGAAAACGACCTGCTTGAAGCTT
>PKTO01000178.1 GCA_002869095.1 Clostridiales bacterium | reverse complement strand
TAAATGAATCGAAGGGCGTATCGATGGAATTTTTCTCAAAAGGGTCGCCTAAGGCGGAATCGCCGCAGAAGGCTTTGGACAAGCCGATTGTCGGCATAAAACGGATTGCATCGGAACATTTTTCGGAGCTGGAAAGAAAGGAACCGAACCGGGAGGAATTCAAGGAGATACTCAAGGCGGCAAGCGAGGTGATTTTCGGGGACGACACTCACTACGAGTTCAAGCTTCACGAGAAGACTGGAACGATGATGTGCAAGCTTGTGGACAGCGAGACCAAGGAGACCATCCGCGAAATACCGTCCGAGAAGATTCTTGACATGGTGGCCGGAATATGGGAGCTAGTAGGAATAATAGTGGACGAGAAGGCATAGGGGTGATTTTATGAGCAGCGGAATAAATTTTTTGGGGTCCTATTCCGGAATAGACCAGACCACAATAGATTCACTTATGGAAATGGAGAGGCTGCCTTTAGTGCAGATGGCGAATCAGAAAACCGAATATGAGAGCGAGCAGAACGCATGGAGGGACATCAACACCCGCCTGGACAGTCTGATGACCAAGGTGAGGGACCTGCAGTACGCTTCGGTCTACCAAAGCAAGGCGGCGAACAGCACCGATTCGGAAATAGTTTCGGCTTCGGCCACATCGGATGCCATGAACGGCACCTACGAGTTTCAGGTCGATCGCCTCGCGACTTCCTCGCGCATTATCGGGAGCAAGGTTCTGGCGGAGGGTGAGACCAATGACACTGAGCTTGGCGTGACGGGAAGTTTCACAATCACGAACGACGACGGGGACACAGAGACCGTTACGCTTGAGGCTGCGGATTCGCTTTCGACGATAGTCGGCAAAATCAATGACATGAACGACACTCTTGAGGTGAGCGCGACGGTGGTGGACGGTCGCCTGGTCCTTGCGGACGACAACACAGGGGCGCGGACGCTTACTCTTGCAGACACCGACGGAACGCCTCTTGCCACGATCTGGCTGGACGTGACCGATCTGGATGTGACCTCGGAGACGGGTCTCACCGCGCAATTTTCCATAAACGGGATTTCTGTCGAGAGGGATACAAACAGTGTGGACGACGCGGTGGAGGGGCTTACCATAATTCTTGGCGCGGAAACGGAGGAAGGGACTTCCGAAAGCATAACGGTAGCCAATGATACTGCGGCTACCGTGAACAAGGTCGAGGCCTTCATAGCCCAGTACAATTCAACGCTTTCCTTCCTGCAGGAGAAATCAGACGCTGGGGATCCTGAAACGGCAGGAAGCGCGGGAGATTTGGCGGGCGATTCGACTCTTCAGAGGATTATCTCGAGCCTCAGAACCATGGTTTCAAGCTCTGTTTCCGGGCTTGATTCGGAATTTTCAAACGCCTCACAGCTGGGAATTACGACAATAGACAAGTACGGGCAGCTTCAGCTTGATTCCTCGGAATTGACCGAGGCCCTCATAGAGGACGCGGAAGCTGTGAAGAATTTCTTCCACGACACGGACGCCGAGGGAGAGGAAATAGGGCTGACTGCAAAACTGGAAAATTATATAAACAGCCTCATAGCGACGGGAACGGGCATAACGGAGGTCAGGGAGGACGGACTCCAGAGGTCGTTAGATACATTGAACGACAGGATAGACGCCTTCAACGACCGCATGGAAATTAGGGAGACCTACTACATAAGCATGTTCACGAGGCTTGATGTGGCGCTCCAGCAAGCGGAGAGCCAGATGTCGTGGCTGTCGAGCCAGCTCAGCTCGCTTTCGGGCCTGTCAACAAGCGGAGACAGCTAAAGGCGGGGCAGGATAAATGATGAGCATAGAGAAGATTGATCCCAGGATTGTGCGGCTGGTTCTCGACAGTACCGGAAAGGATTACGTACACAAGAAGGACGAGCCGGCAGTCGACAAGGACGGGCGCCATAAGGAGAGGGACAGGAGGCGGGACGCGGAGGTCTTGAAGAAGGAAATCCGCAGGCTCAACGATTTGTTCGAGTCGGAAGGGGTCGACATTTTCCTGGTGGTAGCGGAGGACGAAGAAAGAAATGGGCTTATGATAAAAGTTTTTGAGAGATCAAGCAATCGGCTTGTAAGGGTATTAAACGAAGAGGAAATGGATCGGATTCTAAAAAAAATTATGGGAGATTCCGGAATCATATTTGACCGGATGGTCTAGGAGGAGTCATGTACAACAATTCCAACGCATACAACATTTACGAAACAAACAATGTAACTACTGCATCGCTAAAGAAGCTGCTGATAATGCTTTATGATGGGGTTATACGCTTCTGCCGACTCGCGGAGGTTGCTATTCGTGAAAAAAATATTGAGAAGAAAAACGAGTACCTTAAGCGCGCGCAGGACATATTGGCCGAGCTTGCGGCGTCCCTCAATTTCGAGGCTGGAGAGACAGCCGAAAGGCTAGCCGCTTTGTACGCCTTCATGACACGTGAGCTCGTTGAGGCTAACATACGCATGGATGAGGAGAAGGTGCAGGAAGTTAGAGGCTTCCTAGAGGAACTTAGGGAAGCTTGGGTTGCCATTTCTTGACGGGAGGGATTAGTGGTGTTGCAGTTTGAGATTTTGATTGAGAATCTGAACAGACAGACGAATTTGTACAAATCTTTGAAATCAGTCATTGAAGCGGTTAGGGAAAAGGCGGATAAAACATCTGATGAAATGATGGATATTCTCAAGAGCAGCCAAGATACAATCGATGCAATAGGTGTTTTATCGGACGAGCGACGGGTTATGGAGGAGCACCTGTCGAAAACCCTGGGATTGGAGATGTTCGACAGGATGTCGATAGAAGGGTGCGTGAGGGGAGATTTGCTAAAATCTTTCGATGAGGCAGTATCGAATTTAAAGGATTCGCTCGAAACTTTGATGGAAAGGCATGCAGGCGTAATTGACGCCCTAAGCGCGGAAAAAGTGGAAATCGGTTCAAAACTGAAAGAGACAAGCAAAGGAAAAATCAGCATCAAAGGCTATTATGACAGGTGCAGAAATGCATGTTTCATAGATCGGAAATCCAAATGAGTTAAAAATTTTTATAGTTTCAATATTTTGCCTTGCATATTGAAATTGCCGAAGTTAATGGTGACAAGACAGACCGGTTTCGAACGCGAAAAAGCTGGCGGCTGGAAAAAGAGCTTGATTTTTCCAATTATAGTGTTTAGAATTTAAAATGCAAAGTAATTATTCGGGGGGAAGTGTCGATATGAGCAAGATGGTAACCGGAGCCATTGATGTTGGAATATTGAAAAAAGCTATGGACGCTGCATTGCTGAGGCATAAGGCGACTGCAAACAACATAGCCAATGTCAATACCAAGGGATACAAGGCTGAAAGAGTGGCGTTTGAGGAGGCCATGAAGTCTGCCGTAGGCATGTCCGAGGATATGGCCTTGAAAAAGACCAACGAATTCCATATTGGAGGAGATATGGAGTGGACTTCGGTCAAGCCTGAAATAGTAAGGGATGAATCATTTTCACAGAGGCTTGACGGCAATAATGTTGACATAGATTCGGAAATGGTTGACATGGCCGCCAATCAGCTTTTATACAATGCTTTGGCGCAACAGGTGTCCAATAAGATTTCTGTTTTGAGATATGTCATCAATGAAGGGCGGCGATAGGCATGAAAATCTTTGACACTCTTTCGATAAGCGCCAGCGGTCTTTCAGCTGAGCGTTTACGCATGGACACAATAGCTTCAAATGTCGCCAATGCCAATACGACTCGTACTGAGGATGGCGGTCCGTACAGAAGAAAAGTGGCTGTTTTTCGGGAAAGGCTTGAGAATGAGATGCAGAGAGGCTCGTTTGGAGTGAAAACAAGCGGAGTCGAGGCGGTAGGAATCCAGGAGGACGATAGTCCGTTCAAGAAGGTATACGATCCGGGGCATCCGGACGCCGACGGTGACGGATACGTCGAACTTCCGAATGTGAATCTTCTGAATGAGATGGTGGACATGATAGCGGCCACAAGGGCCTACGAGGCAAACGTCACGGTTATTAATTCGAGCAAGGGAATGTATGCAAAAGCCCTTGAAATTGGCAAATGATGATTGAGGGGGAGATTGATTGAGGGTAGAATCGGTATCGGGTGATATTGGCTATGCAAATGGGAAAACCGTAAATTCAAACAAAACGCTGTCATTTTCGGATACGATGAAGAAGCAGCTTGAAGACGTAAACGAGCTTCAGATACAATCGGAAAAAGCGTCCGAAGCTTTGGCGCTTGGAGATTTGGACAACATTCACGAAGTCATGATAAAAACGGAGGAGGCAAAATTAGCTCTTGAAATGACGGTCCAGATCAGAAACAAGGTAGTGGAGGCTTATCAGGAAATAATGAAAATGCAAATATAGTGGTTTAAAGGGCAAACCAGTTGAAAGGCTGGGACGCAAAGCCGACGGGTCTTAAGCCGAAAGGGAAAGACGGCCGGGTTTCAACCTGATGGATTTGGGAGCCCTTTTCAACAGGGTTTTTTTGTATGTTTTTAAAACAAATTACATAGATATATTATGAGCATGGCGGGGGAGCCGGTTTCAATGGGTAAAGCAAAAATAGCGGCAGACAGATTTGGCGGCGTATGGAATAAAATGGAAAAGAGCAAGCGCGTAGGAATAGTTGTAATATTTTTGTTGTTCCTAATTGCAGTGGTTGCTTATTATGCTTTTTTTGGCCGGACTGTCTATGTGCCGGTTTTTTCGGGTTTGGACATGAAAGATTCGGCAAATATTGTGAAGAAGATGGATGAATTGAAGATAAGCGATTACAGGATTACGGATGAAGGCGCGACGATTATGGTTCCGGATGGAAAGGTTGATCGTCTGAGGCTTGATCTTGCAATGGATGGACTTTTGCCTAACAGCGGCAAGGGTTTTGAGATTTTTGATGATGCGGGGTTCGCTGTGACCGACGAAGACCGTAAAATAATGTATCAAAGAGCGTTAGAAGGGGAATTGGCGCGTTCGATAATGTCTCTTGAGGAAGTGGAATACGCAAGGGTTCACCTTGCGCTTTCCCAGGAATCTGTATTCACGCGTGAGGCGAAGGCGGGCAACGCTACGGTTGTAATCAAAATCAATCCGCTAGAGAATCTGGGGCCACAACAAATAAAGGGGATCATTTCACTGGTTTCGGGAGCTTTGAGGGACATACCGGAGGGAAACGTACGGGTCGTGGATTCGAATGCCAACTTGCTTAGCGCAGGAATATTCATGGAAGAAGCCGAGATGCCTGCAACAGTATTTGCAGACAATCGCATGAGCATGGAGGACGAATTCGAGAGAAATATTGAGAATGGGCTCAAGACAATGCTTGAGCAGGCGTTTGGTGTTGACAAGGTTGCAGTCAAAGTCAATGCGGACATGGATTTTGACTCGGAAGAAACAACTATTGTCGAGTATGACGACGAAAAAATTGTAAGAAGCCAACAGGACCATTTGACGAGATCCGAAGGAGCTGAGAGCGACGAAAGCTATAGTCCAATCGACAACAATCTCGAGTACGGAATAGTCAATCCGGAGACTGTTGCGGATGATGAAAGCATAAGCAACTATGAGACTGTCAGAAACTATGAAATTGGTGAAACGCGAACTTATAGGATTAAAGCTCCCGGCGAAGTCAGGAGGATTTCAGCATCTGTTATTTATGACGGAACGCTTAACGATGCCCAAAAATCGGCGATAAACAATATAGTTATGGCAGCTATTGGTTATGACCAGACCAGAGGCGATATAATAAGCGTGGAGGGGCTGCCTTTCGATAAGACATACCAGAATCAATTGATAAAGGAGATGCAGGAACAGGAAACTGTTTTTATCCAGAATACGGAGAGTCGGCAGAAGATGATGCTCTATGGAGGGATAGCGGGCGGTTTCGTGTTGCTGATCCTAATGGTTGCGGCTATCTTAATCGCTAAAAGAAGTGGCAAACGGGAAAACTTCAGAGAGCAACTTGATATGAACATACAGAATCCACTGCCCATTGAGGATGTGATAGAGGATGCTACATTAAGGCTTGAACCCATGGATGACCCGGAAATTGAAAGAAGTGTCAAGGAATACGCAGATGAGCATCCCGAAAAACTGGCTGAATTGGTGAAGACTTGGGTTCTGAAGGATGAGGTGTGATGTCGATGAAAACGCATAATAAGATAAATGAATTGTCTGGTGTGGAAAAAGCCGCCGTGCTGTTCATTTCCCTAGGAACGGAAAAGTCATCCAAGGTGTTGAAGATGTTGCCGGAGCCGATGATTGAAAAAATCACATACGAGATAGCGAACATCACGACAGTAGAACCGGCTGTGCGGGATGGAATACTCACTGAATTTATTGAAATGAACAAGGCGAGAGAATACATAAGGCAGGGCGGGATCGAATATGCCCGCGACATACTGACGCGTGCTCTTGGAAGCCAGAGAGCGTTGTCAATAATCGAGAATTCTAGTCGACTTGCATTGAAAAAAAAGCCTTTTTCCATTGCAAGACGGACCGATCCGTTACAACTTTTGAAAACGATAGAGCATGAACACCCTCAGACCATCGCGTTGATTCTCTGCTTTTTGCAGCCCGAAAAATCGGCTCAAATCTTATCCGAACTTCCGGAAGACATCAAGACGGATGTCGCTTATAGAATTGCTACAATGAACAAGACATCTCCGGCGGTGATAAAGCAGGTGGAAAAGATACTTGACGGAAAACTTTCGAATGTTGTGGACAATAACTTCGAGTCTTATGGAGGAGTAAGGACGCTTGTGGACATTCTTAATGCGGTAAACAGGTCTACCGAGAAAAACATCGTAGAGAATATGGCTTTGGAAAATCCTGAGTTGGCGGAGGAAATAAAGGACAGCATGTTCATTTTCGAGGACATCATAAGCCTTGACAATAATTCTGTTCAAAGGGTTCTGCGGGACGTTGACAATGGGGATCTTGCTCTTGCCGTAAAGGGTGCGTCCCAAGATGTTGCGGAAATAATATATAAAAATATTTCAAAGCGCGCCGCAGAGACACTGAAAGACGACATCGAATTCATGGGGCCGGTGCGACTGGTGGCTGTTGAAGAAGCTCAGCAGAAAATTGTCGGCATCATAAGAAGGCTGGATGAGGCAGGAGAAATATTCTTGAATAGAGGTGGAGAGGATGCAATCATCGCATAGGATATATAAAGATTACCAGCAAAGGGACTGCGATGAAGCGCGCAAGATTCCGGTTCGGGAAAATCCGGTTGCTGGTATCGGATTTTCATCATCGGTACAGGCAGAATCACTTATCCGCCAATCGAAGCATAGAGCAGACGAATTGGTTCGGCTAGCGGAAAACGAATGCAAGGAGATGATTTCCCGGGCAATTGAGGAGGCAGGAGAAGCGGTCGAGGCTGAGAAGAAAAAGGCCTATGAAGCCGGTTACAAAGTTGGGG